>NZ_RZTO01000109.1:0-11263 GCF_003997225.1 Mesorhizobium sp. M2C.T.Ca.TU.002.02.1.1 | reverse complement strand
GTCCCACCGGGGGGCAGCGGGGCTGGCCATGCGCTATCCGGCCATGTGGCCATGAAAGGCAAGCACAGGGAGTGCACCGGTGACTTAGGCGCCGTGGGCCGTCGAGCACAAGGCGACTGAGGTCCGACGCGCTGCCGCATTTGGCCCGCCTCCCCCAGCCCAAGCCGATAAGGACGAAAACACCGAGGCGAACCGTTCTTGTTCCTGAGATGGGTGATCACTGCCCCGACAAAAAAAGCCGCCGGGCGAGGCCCGGCGGCGTCTTCGTTCGCCCTCTGGTCGGTTCGACCGGCCTTATGGGGTCGTTGTGGTCGATGTGGTCGTCGTCGCCGTGGCAGCGGCAACGGCGTCGATCTTGCCCGCCAGCGTGTCCTTCGCCCAAGCGGTGACGTCGGCGTCGACCGGCTTGTTGGCCATGTCGGCGAGAGCGGTATCCAGGGACGCGTCGGTGGGAGGCGGTGTATTCTCAGCCGCGGTGGTAGCGGCGGCGAGCGCCTTATTTGCGGCGTCCAAGGCATCGAGCTGCGCCTGGGTCGGGGTCTGGCCGGCGGCTTCGGTCTCGGCGATCGAAGCGGTGGCGGCATCCACGGCCTTCTGCGCGGCCTCCACCGCGGCTTGCGCGTTCTGGGCGGCCGCGGCCTGCGTCACGTAAGCCTGGATGCCGGCGAATTTCTTGCTTTTGGAATTCATGTAGGCGTTGATATTGCGCTGCAGCGAGTTCAGCCGGCCGAGCTTGGCGTGAAGGTTCTTCTCCTTCGGCGTGGCAGCCGTGGTCGTATCGTCGGTCGAACTGTCGTCCGAAGCGCTGTCGGTGCCCTTGTTGTGGCCCGGGGCCGTGGCCGACTTGCCGTGCGAAGCACCGCTGTTGCCGTTGCCTTTACCGCCGGCGTTGCCGCCGCCGTTTCCGTTGCCGCCATTGCCGTTGCCGCCACCATGGCTGCCGCCATTGCCGCCGCCATTACCACCAGGGCCGGCAAGCGCGGGGGCCGCCGCGAGCGCAAGAATGGCAAGGGATGCCAGGAGTGTCTTTCGCAATGTCATTGTGCTTCTCCGCAGATGAATCGTCGCATGGCCCAACCGCTAGGCAGCCTCTTATGAGAATTTCCTAACGGCGTCGGATAAACTTTACGCAATCGCGGTCGCGAAATGGGAGCACGGCGGCCGCCGCCCGGCAATTACCACGAAAAACACCATTAACGTATTGAAAATTAACAGAAATACAAAGGGCCGAGCACCCTTGGGCCGTTTGGAACAATGAGGGCCCTCCTCCCGCCGGACCATGGTCCCAACGACCTTTCCCGCACGGGCGAAGCCACGCAAACCCGGAATGTCCGCCCAGCCCGAGAGCAAGGCCCGGTCGAGAAGGAAGGCGCCCGGTTCAGCGCGGCTAAATGGAAAGATCCGAGGCCTCGGTGTCGCCGGCATCCTGATCCGCGGATGCCGCGGCGTCCGGTTCCTGACCACTCGAACCGGTTGGGGAAAGCACCGTCAGATCCATCCGAGCGATCCGGGACGCGGCCTTTCCTTGCGCGTTCGGATCGCTGGCATCCGTCTCGGAAACCGAGGCCTTTGCAAGATGGCCAATGCTTTCGGCACTGTTACCCGGGAAGGTTTCCGGCGACGCATGGGTTTTGCCCGGACGATGCACTAGGCTGGTGCCGTGCTGGCTTCCAACAACAGAGGTCATGACTGCGCTCCTGGCATGGACGACAGCAAATCCCTAGCATTCCGGGCTGGCGCCAGCCTTGCGACTTTAGAGATTGCTAAGGTAGCGCGTGACGCCACGTGCCGACCAAGGCGGAGGCAGGGAGCGGTTCCACGGCGCAGTCCGGCGTCCGCTTCAGACAGACCCAAATATTGCGCCCGCCGCCACAGGGGCGACAGGCGCTCGAGAATGGAACGCCGCCAAGTCCGCTTGGCTATAGCAACCAGTCAGTTATGAAGCTGGGAATATGCGTGGCGTGCTGGTCGATCGCGCTGGTCGCGTCGGCCGGCAGAGTGACATCCGCATGTGGCGCGAAATGGTCGCCGGCAGATGAGTGGTCCGCTGCTGCGAGAGCAGCATCGAACGCGGCTGGCGGCAGGTGACCTTTTGCCTGATCGGGCAGTGCGTTGAACACGTCGACAGGCATTGGGAATGTGGTTGGTTTACCTGACATTGAACTCCTCCACTCCACCTCCGCACAACATTAGATCAAACTAATATTTTGTAACAAGCCTTCCATTGGTCGGTAAATTCTTGGGACCGAGTTCCGACCGCCCGGCAACAGCGTGCCCTACAGCGACATTCTTTCCGTTCGCGCGGTCTTCTGGAGCGTTTACCGTTTCGCGGAAACGGCGGACCGCTCTATCTCTTGGTTTTCGACGCAATCCCGGACGGAAGGCTACGGCGAAGTCGCCAACCGCCTACAGTTTTCCTGGGAAGCGCTCTAACCGCCGACCAGCGGCACGGTCACCGAGGTGGTGTAGCTGATCGGGAAATTGCTGAAATAGGGAAAGCTGATGACGAAGGCATAGCTGGCGTTGACGTGGGCCATGGTAAAGCCGCCGCTTGGCGGATCGGTGGTGATGGTGACGCTGACATTCTGCAGCCCAAGCGCCTGCAGCTTCTGCGTGGCGACCGCCTGGATATCGGCCTGGGTCAGCGTGTTGTTGAGCTGCAGCGAACGCGCGGAGGCTTCGAGCGCATAGCGCACGCTGGATATGCTGTTCATCGACCAGCCGAAGGCGAAGATGCCGAACAGAAGCATGATGAGAAAAGGCGCGACCAGCGCGAATTCGATACCGGCGCCGCCGGATTCATTGGCCGCAAATGCCGAAAGCCGGAGTCTTCGTTCAGCGCACACGGACCACCTGCACATGACCGATCGTGGTATTGTCTGGGTATGGGCCGAAGGTGAAGGGCGGGACCCAGGTGCCGGATGCCTGAATCTGGACGTAGACGGATGGCGCTTTCGGTCCACTGCATAAGGTCGACGCATCGACTACGGTGGTTCCGCACTTATAGATGCGACTGATCGTGACCTGCGCGTCGGAAGGCTTGTTCTCCCAACTCGCCAACGCGACGGTCTGGGTTGCGCTGTCATCGGCGGATCCTGCCATCACGAAGTTTGCCGCCGTCTTCACGCCGGCGCGCATCGATAGCGAACTGGCGACATAGGACCAGCCGTCCATAATTCCGAGCAACGCTGCACATAGGACCGGCAGGACCAGCGCCAGCTCCACCGCGGCTATGCCCGTTCTATCGCGAATGGCCGTAAAGAGTTGGCTGGCCACAGGTTTCACTCGACGACCGCAACCGACTGTGCCGCCGGAATGTCCTTCATCCCAAGGCTGGAGCAGTCCTGGTTGATGGTCGAATTGCCCGACCACTGGATGGTGTCGGCGACAACCTGCGTGCAGCCGTTCACCCCCGAGAAATTGCCAAGATAATTGACCTGCTGCCTGGGGAAATAGATGGCGCCCGTCAAAAGCGAGTTCGCGGTGCCGTTGAAGGTGCTCTGCGCCGCCGTTCCCGTCCTGTCGCCATAGAACAGGACGCCGGAATAGGTGCCTGAGGTCGGCGCGCTCAGCGTCACGGTGGCGTTGCCGTTCATGCTGACGGTCGAGCTGCCGGACATGAAGATGGTGACTCCGCTGCCGGAAATGTTGGCATTGGCGTTTATCTTCAGATTGCCCTGCACAACATAAACGCCGGGATCGAGGGTGACATTGCCGCTCAAACTCATGCCGCTGCAATAAGTGCCCGGCTTCAGCGTCGACTTGTTGTCGTTCTGGCAGGGGTTGGAGGCCGCTGGCGCCGGCAGGCTGGCGAACGGATCGGCTGCCGGCAGCGCCTGGGTGATCGGAGCTTTGCAGGCCATCGTCGGCGGATTGTTCAGCACCATGCCGCCGGCCGAAATCAGGCAGTCGGCCTGAACTCCAGCCGATCCCTGCACCTTGATAGCATCGTTGGCAATCGAATTCGCCATGATAACGCAGCCGGTCAGCTTCACGCTGGTGCTGCCGGAAAAGAGCGCCGCCTGGGACGCCGAGGGATTGAGCGCTTCCATGCAAGCCTTCGAAGCATCGGTGATCAGCGCCACCGCCCTCGCCCGCTCCGGCACCTTCGTCTGCGTGAAGATGGAGGTGAACATCCGGTCGAGGTTCTGGTTGAGGATGACCTCCACCGCCTTCTTGGCCGTGTTCGGTCCCGAGGTGGGCGGCGTATTGACGACGATGGTGCCCCCGCCCAGCCCGTTCGAGGCGGCCGACGACGTTGCGGCCGCCGTGATCGCCGCGGTGTCGGACCCGGCGATCTTTTCCAGCGCGCCGGCATAGGCGGCCGCGTCGGCGATCGCCTGCAGCTTCAGGCTCGAATAGTACCAGTAGGAGGTCTCGACGCCGAGCCCCGCGCCGCCGACGACGACCGGCAGGGTGAGCGCGAAAATGGTGGCGACATTGCCGCCCCTGCTCTCGCAAAGGCGTCGAAAAAAAATTCGCGGAAAAAGTTGTCTGAAGAAACGACCCGAAAAGGCCATGGCCGAGCGCGCCCAAGCTATCCCAGTCGTCACGTCATCATTGCCATATGAACGAATGCCTAATTATTTTGCTCGATTTTTGCCGGTAGGACCCCAGCGCGCCGCTGTCCCCACCTTGCGCCGCACGGACTAGGACCTAAGGCCCAATCCGCATCGGACTTAAGGCATAAGTATCGGTAAAAGCTAATATTTTAGCACTTTCTGCATTTTATCTTTTTTGCAAATCGCTCGTTGAGACGGCGCGCATATCACATCTCGCATATCGGCGAGGATGGGCTCCATGTTGGGACGGTTTTGGGCATCGAGGCGCGGCAACTTCGCGATCGCGGCCGCAGTCGCCATGGTGCCGCTTATGCTTGGCGTGGCGGCGTCCATCGATCTGATAGGCACGAGCGACGACGCCGCGCAGCTGCAGAACTCGCTGGATGCGGCCGGCCTGGCGATCGGCACGAAATACCAGGCGAGCATGTCGGCGAGCGACGTGCAGCAACTCGGCCAGACCTTTTTCGCGGCCAATATGAGCGCCGCCGACGCGCAGGAGCTATCGGGCAGCCTCGCTGCCTTCCAGGCCAGCGCAAGCGGCGGTCCGGGCGCCTACTTCATTTCGCTGTCGTCGAGCGTCAGCCGGCCGGCCTTCATCAGCGGCATGCCGGCCTGGCAGGCGACGCGCACCGCCTCGGTCAAGCTCAAACCCGGCGCGCAAGCCTGCGTGCTCGCGCTCGATCAGCACGCCGACAGCGCGGTCAGCCTGCAAGGCTCGACCGATGTGGCGATGAACGGCTGCGTGATCACAGCCAATTCGGACGCGCCCGACGCCATCAGCCGCGGAGGCTCGGCGATCGTCAGCGCCGGCTGCGTCTCGACGGTCGGCGGCACGCAAGGGCTGACGCCGCCCAACGCCACCCTTTCCTGCGGCGCGCCGCATGAGAACCAGTATGCTTCGTTCGATCCGCTGGCCGATGTCGTTCCACCTGCCTACACGCTCTGCCTGCCGGTGCCCAATGGCAAGACGGTGACGCTCTCGCCGGGTACCTATTGCGACAAGACCTTGTCGGGAAAGATCACCCTCAATCCGGGCACCTACATCATGCGCAACGTCACCATAAAGCCGGGCGGCAACGGCAGCCTGAGCGGCCAGGGCGTGACGATCTTCCTGATGGAGAACTCGCAGCTCACCATCAACGCCAACGAGCAGGTGAACCTCTCGC
Organism: Mesorhizobium sp. M2C.T.Ca.TU.002.02.1.1; assembly: GCF_003997225.1. Lineage (NCBI taxonomy): Bacteria > Pseudomonadati > Pseudomonadota > Alphaproteobacteria > Hyphomicrobiales > Phyllobacteriaceae > Mesorhizobium > Mesorhizobium sp. M2C.T.Ca.TU.002.02.1.1. The sequence goes on along the minus strand of NZ_RZTO01000109.1, from coordinate 5,535 downwards.
CGCCGACGAGCGGTCCTTACGCCGGCATCACCATCTTCCAGGCGCGTGGCAACACTCAGCCCCTGTTGCTCAACGGTGGATCCGGCTCGGTGGTGAGCGGCTTCATCTACGCTCCGGACGCCGCCATCACCTACACCGGAAACTCGGACATGAACGCCCAGGGCAATTGCCTGCGGCTGGTCGGCGATACTGTCGCGATGATCGGGAACTCGGCCGTAAAGTCGGATTGCACGGCCGAACTCGGCGGCCGGACGGCGTATGCGGGCCGGATGATCACTTTGGCGAAATGAGCATCGACCTCCCGTCTGGAGAGATTACGCCAGGTCCATAATATCCGCGCCCGCCTGCTCGTCGAAGAGCACCGCGCAGCCGCGCTCGAGCGCGATCTGCGTCAAGGCGTTGGCCGCATCCTCATCCGACGAGACGAAATCGCCGGTCAGGACGCGCAGTTCCTCGACAGCCTTCGACATCGGCACGACACGCCCGACCAAACGATCGCTCGCGCATGCGTCGATGACGCACAGAAGATCGATGAGTTCGAAATTATCCATGGCGGCCTCCGCCAGCGCCATCCCTTCGCTCATTCAACGGCATGAGCCACGGGCTGGTTCCCCCGCCTGCCTTCATCGGGCGGCCTGACGGGCGCGAGCTTGAGATCGAAGCGGACCGGCAGGCAAGGCTCGACACAGGCCCTGCGCACCGATCCTGTCGCGATCGTGTCGATCGGAAGAAGGATCACCATCTGGGCATGGCGTTGCGGCCAGAGCGGCCTGCCGAAGAGGAGGAAGACGCCGCCGACCAGGCCGGCAAAAAGCAGCGTGGCAAACAGGTTCGCGATGATCTTGCCGGGTTGCATGGCCAGCAACTCCAAGAACGGCTCCTGGAAGGAGTGCCCGCCATATCGCAGGAATGGCGGGCACCCGTCGTCAACCGCCGATGAAGGGACTTTGTCCGGCGGCTTGCTAGCCAATGAAATGGGGCTGCGGTTGTTTCCTGGAAATTGCCACCTCGGGCCTCTGCGTTCGTGCGGTGAGACTTCGGTCCCAACGCGGCCCCGGACTGTCGACCGGAGGCCTGGAACACCACCCTTCCACGACAACGCGCCAAGAGCTTGGCCGGACTCGCCGTCGCTCTGATTACATTAGCAATCCCTCATAACAAGGCTTATGAATACCATCGCGGTCGCCGACGATCGCAACGTCAGGCGCCGCTTCACACATGGGAGGGCTACCATGACCGAAGTTGCAATGAACGTGACAAAACTCGAATCCAAATCGCACAACAATCCCGACGAGGTCCGCGCGCCCGCCAAGACGCGTGTCGAGATCGTCCGGCTGCCGGGCTATACGCTCGGGCGGCTGAATATGCAGCCGGGCTGGAAATGGTCCGAATGCGTCAAGCCGGTGGTCAAGACCGACAGCTGCCAGGTCTCGCATGTCGGCTATGTCGTGTCCGGCTCGATCACGGTGCGGATGACCGACGGCACGCAAAAGACCTTCGAGGCCGGCACTTCCTACACCATCCCGCCCGGCCACGACGCCTGGGTGGAAGGCAACCAGCCGTTCCAATGCATTGAGGTCTTGAGCGCCGAGCAATACGCAAAACCGGCATAGCGCAGTCGATCGCCTTCGAAGGTGAGACGGCAGAAGCTGGGGTCGTCCCAGACCTCGGCACAGAAGCGAAGAGCGGGTCGCCCTGAGGCGCCCCTCTTTTGCTTGCGGCAACATTTCCTCAGGACGCAACCTGCGCTCTATCTGCGGTGTAGCCACAGGTTGTGGAACCTTGCACGTTCAAACGTGGTGGCTTGACAGAGAACTTCTTTTGTTCTCTTTATGTTCCGCTAATTCCCCTTACAAAAGATGCAGCTAATGCTGCAATGCCACACAAATGGCCATGGGAGCGTTTGATGGCCGCCACCACGACCACCGCTGCGGCCGCCACCATCCTGCATGCCGATCTCGACGCCTTCTACGCTTCCGTCGAACAGCTGCTCGATCCATCATTGCGCGGCAAGCCGATCGCCGTCGGCGGCGGCGTGGTGCTGGCCGCCTCCTACGAGGCCAAGGTGTTTGGCGTGCGCGGCGGCATGCCCGGCCGCAAGGCACGCGAGCTGTGCCCGCAGCTCATCTTCGTCGGCGGCCGTTTCAACGAGTATCAGCGCCTCGGCGACGCGGCGATCAAGGTACTCGACGATTTCACGCCTCTGGTCGAACGCATCTCGATCGACGAGGCCTTTGCCGACGTCGCCGGCTGCACGCATCTGTTCGGATCGCCGCAGGAGATCGCGCGAAAAATCCGCGAGCGGGTGAAGGCCGAGCTCGGCTTGCCGATTTCGATCGGCGTGGCGCGGACGAAGCATCTCGCCAAGATCGCCTCGCAGGTGGCCAAGCCCGACGGGCTGGTGGTGGTCGAGCCCGGCACCGAGCTCGCTTTCCTGCACGACCTGCCCGTAACGCTGATGTGGGGCGTCGGCCCGGCGACCAAGGCCAGGCTCGCCGAGATCGGCGTCGAGACGATTGGGCAGCTGGCGCGCACGCATAGCGGCGCGCTGGAGCGGCTGATCGGCCATGCCGCCGGCCAGAAGCTCGCCGCGCTTGCCTGGAACCGCGACCCGCGCAAACTCGAGACGCATCGGCGCGCACATTCCGCCGGCGCGCAGTCGGCGCTTGGCCGCAAGCCCGCGCTGCCGCGCATCTTCGTGCCGACGCTGCTGCATCTGGCCGACCGCGTCGCGAGCCGCTTGCGCGCCAAGGATCGGCCAGGGCGCACGGTCACCGTGCGTGTACGCTTCGCCGATATGCGCGCCGTCACCCGCTCCGTCACGCTGGAGCAGCCGATCCAGGCCACCACCATGCTGGCCGAGATCGCCGAGGAGCTGGTTCGCGGCGTGCTCGCCGCCCATCCGGGCGAGCGGGATATCTCGCTGCTCGCTATCTCCGTCTCGCATCTGGAGGAGCATGCCGACCTGCAGCTCGAACTGCCGCTCGGCCTCGCCGACGAGAAGCTCAGGCCCGGCAGCCGCAAGGGCCTCGCCCGCTTCGGCGCGGACCGCGCCGTGGACAAGATCCGCCAGCGCTTCGGCAAGGAGGCCGTCGGCTACGGCACGGTGGCGCTTGAAGGCGCGCGCTCGGTGCCGGACGGGTTCAGGGAGCTGGCGGAGAAGGAGTTGTAGCGCCTCCTCAATCCGCGCTCACCTCCATCCACTCCAGCCGCATGGTAGCGCTCATCGCCTCCTCATCTTCGAGCACAGTCAGCCCCTCACCCTGATGCGCGTCGACCGGGTGCGAGACCGGCTCGAAGCAGAAGAAGTCGACATCGCGCGACGGCGAATAGAGGATGTAGACGTCGAGTTCCGGCGAAGCGATGAGCGTGACCTTGATCCCGTCCTCGATCTGCGAGATCGAGGCGCGACGGTTCCATCCGTCGAAGGCGTTGTTCACCCACTCCGGCGGCAGCGGCAAGGGACGGTCGAAATCCCAGCCCGGATGCTCGCTCACCGGCACGACGCCGGCAGGCAAATGGCGCTCGTCCTCAAGCCAGACGCGCTTCGCCCTCGCCTTCAGCAGGGTTGTGTCGCCGCGTGGGAACCAGGGATGGAAACCGAGGCCGTAAGGCAGGCGCATACCGGCGCGGTTCTCCACCGTGAGGCGCGCCTCCAGCGCTCCGTTCCGCAGCGCGTAGGCGACCGAGGCCCTGTAGCGATAAGGGCCGATCGCGCCGTCATCGAGGGCGAGTTCGGCTTCCGTGTCGGTATGGCGGACAAGCCGCCACGGCTTCTGGAAACCGTCGCCATGGATCGGAAGAGGTTCGCCAGGCACATTCGGCTCGACGGCATGAAAGCGGCCGTCGAAGGTGAAGCCCCCGCCGGAGATGCGGTTCGACCACGGCACGAGGAGCTGGCAACCGGACGCGCCGGTGCCATCGCCAGGCTTCAGCACGGGAACTGGCGCGGTGCCGACGACCAGAGCGTCATAGCGGGCGATCGCAGCGCCCTTCTCAGGCGCCAAGACCAATCTCGATTGCCCGTCGTTCAGCTCGATCGCGCCGGCCATGCCCTCACCAGCCGCCGTCGACGGCGATGTTCTGGCCGCTGATCATGTCGGAGGCGGGCGAGACGAGGAACAGCACGAGATCGGCGACGTTGTCCGGCTCGATGCGCTTCTTCAGGCTCTGGTTCGCGAGGATCCAGTCATTGTACTCCTTCAACCGATCGCCGAAGACGCGCTCTTCCGCCTCCGAGACCACCGCGCCCGGCGATACGGCATTCACCCTGATGCCATGCGGCCCGAGCTCGCGCGCCAGCGACTTGGTGAGGCCAAGCATGGCGCCCTTCGACGCGACATAGGGCACATAGCCGTCCCAGCGGCCGTTCAGGGTGATCGAGCAGAAGTTGACGATCTTGCCATAGCCCTTGGCCTTCATGCCTGGAGCGCAGGCCCGCGCGAGCGCGAAGGCGGCCGAGGAATTGACGCGGATCTGGTCCTCATACTCGGCGAGCGAGAATTCCTCGAACGGCCGGTTGATGATCAGCGCCGCGTTGTTGATCAATATGTCGATGCCGCCTTCCCTCGCCGCCAGCGCGGCAACCGCCGCTTCGGCCTCGGCCAGCCGGTTGAGATCGCAGCCGACGAAGCCGATATCGCCCGAAGCCTGGCCGACCAACCCGGCGACGATCTCTACCGCGTTCGCGGCATCGGGACGGTCGAGCACCATTACGCGCGCGCCGGCCCGCGCCAGCGTCACCGCCTGGGCGCGGCCGAGCGAGCCGAGGCCGCCCGTCAGCAGCACCTTACGACCAGCGAGCACCTTCATTGCCTATTCCTCACAGCACAGAATGGACCTCGTCGATCGAGGTGTCCGCGACACGCTTGTCCAGCACCACCTCGCCGCGCGCCATCGCCACGATGCGGTCGCAGCAGTCGAAGACGTGGTGCATGTTGTGGCTGATGAAGACGCCGGTCACCCCCTGCTCCTTCAGCCCCCGCACGAAGCCGATCACCTTGTTGGTCTCCTTGACCGACAGATGATTGGTCGGCTCGTCGAGGATCATCACCTTGGACTTGAAATGCATGGCGCGCGCGATGGCGACGCCCTGGCGCTGGCCGCCGGACAGCTCGCCGACGAGGGCGTCGGGCGAGCGCAGATGCAGGTCGACATTGGCGATGGCGCGGATGCTTTCCTCGGCCATCTTCTTCTGGTCGAGGATGCCGACGCCGAGGATCGAGAGCCGGGTCGGCTCGCGGCCGATAAACAGGTTCCTGGCGATCGACATGGTGGGGACCATGGAGTTGTACTGGTAGATGGTCTCGATGCCGAGATCCATGGCGTCGCGCGGCGTGGCGATGCTGACCGCCCTGCCCTCGACCTGGATCTCGCCCTGGTCGGCGCGTTGGACGCCCGACAGGATGTTGATCAGCGTGGACTTGCCGGCGCCGTTGTCGCCGACCAAGCCGAGCGCCTCGCCTCGCTTGAAGTCGAGCGAGACGCCTTTCAGCGCATGCACGCCGGAATACCATTTGTGCAGGTCACGCACCG
>NZ_RZTO01001099.1:0-1625 GCF_003997225.1 Mesorhizobium sp. M2C.T.Ca.TU.002.02.1.1 | reverse complement strand
CACCATTCCCGAAGGGTTGACGGTCGAGCAGGCGCTGCAACGCGTGGCCGATCAGGAGGCGCTCACCGGCGACATGCCGGCGACCTTGCCGCATGAGGGCAGCATCGCCACCGACACGCTGCGCTTCACCCGCGGCGCTACCAGGCAGCAGATGGTCGACAAGCTGATCGCCGACCAGAAGAAGCTGGTCGAGGACGTCTGGTCGCATCGCGCGCCCGATCTGCCGATCGCCAACATTGATGACTTCGTCACGCTCGCCTCGATCGTCGAGAAGGAAACGGGCAGGAGCGACGAGCGTTCGCGCGTCGCCGCGGTGTTCCTCAACCGCCTGGCCAAGGGCATGCGGCTGCAGTCTGACCCGACCATCATCTACGGCCTGTTCGGCGGCAAGGGAAAGCCCGCCGACCGCCCGATCTATCAGTCGGACCTCGACAAGCAGACGCCTTACAACACCTACATGATCAAGGGCCTGCCGCCGACGCCGATCGCCAATCCGGGCCGTGCGGCGCTCGAAGCGGTCGCCAATCCGTCGAAGACCGACGACCTCTATTTCGTTGCCGACGGCAATGGCGGCCATGTCTTCGCAGCGACGCTCGAAGAGCACAACCAGAACGTCGCCCGCTACCGGGCGCTGCAGAAGAAGCAGGCGGACGCCGCAGCCAAGGCTTCCGGCCAGACGACGGCGCCGGCCACTCCCGATGGCAATGCCGACGGCGGTAACAACAGCGACGGCGGCGAGAATGGCGACGCCGGCGGCGACGCCGCGCAGTAGGCTTGCCGCACGCGTCCTTTGACGCGGGGCCATATTCATGTTTTGAGGGGGCGCCGGCGGATTGCCGGGCGATTTCTGGGGCGCGCAGCGCGCTGGGCCACGCATGCCTGGGCTGCGACAGGGGGACGACAGGGCAATGAGCCTGCAGAGCATGACCGGTTTTGCGCGGTCCGCCGCCGAAAGCGATGGCACCTCGATCGCCTGGGAGGTGAAATCGGTGAACGGCAAGAGCGCCGAGGTGAGGCTGAGGTTGCCGCAGGGCTTCGACCGGCTGGAAACCGGCGTCCGCCAGACCGTTCAGAAGCGCTTCGCGCGCGGCAATTTCCAGGCGACGCTAACCGTCGGTCGCGCCGCCGCCAGGCAAACCCAGCCGGTGGTCAACGAGGCCTTCCTCAAGGATCTGGCGGGGCTGGCCAAGCGCTTGCAGGAGCAGTTCGGCACCGAGCCTGCCACCGCCGACGGCCTGCTCTCGCTGCGCGGTGTGCTCGACGTTCCCGAGGCCGTCGAGACCGAGGAGGAGCGGGCCGCCCTTGACGCCGCGATCCTGTCGGCGCTCGAGGCGGCGCTTACCGGGCTGGAGCAGGCGCGCCGAGGCGAGGGCGCTGCACTTGGCGCGCTGCTCGCGGGCCATATCGACATCATCGAGGCGCTGACGCTGAAGGCGGAGGCCGATCCCTCGCGCGAGCCCGCGGCAATCCGCGAGCGCATCGCCGAGCAGGTGCGTCTGTTGATGGACGCCTCGGCCAACCTCGATGCTGTCCGGCTGCACCAGGAAGCTGCCTTCCTCGCCACAAAGGCCGACATCCGCGAGGAGATCGACCGGCTGAAGACGCATGTCGCATCTGCGCGGGCG
>NZ_RZTO01001098.1:0-1635 GCF_003997225.1 Mesorhizobium sp. M2C.T.Ca.TU.002.02.1.1 | reverse complement strand
CTTCCAGGCGGCGGCAATGTTCATCGTCTCCAGCACCGAGCCGATGTTGACGGCGCCATCGCCGAAATAGGCAAAGGCGACATCGCCCTTGCCGGCCCGCTTCTGCGCCCAGGCGGCGCCGGCAGCCAAGGGCACGCCGCCGCCGACGATCGCGTTGGTGCCGAGATTGCCGGCTTCGGCCCAGCGCAGGTGCATCGAGCCGCCACGGCCGCGACAGAAGCCCTGTGCGAGGCCAAGGATCTCGGCGAGCGACCTCTGGGCGAGATCGCGGATGGCCGGTGAAAACTCCGCCGCTGGCAAGAGCCCGTCCGGCGCGACATAGCGGATCGACTTGGCGAGGAACTGGTGATGCGCGCGATGGGATCCATTGATCTGATCGCCGGCGCGCATCAACGCGGCCGAGCCGACGGCGCCGCCTTCCTGGCCGACGGCGGAATGGGCGGGTCCATGCACAAGGCCCTGGCCGGCGAGGTCCAGCACTTTCTCCTCGAAGGCGCGGATCAGATGAGCCGAAACCAGCATCGATTCCAGCGTAGCCGGATCGGCGTCGTCCCAGTCTGCGCGCGTCGTGCGTAGTTCGCGCCAGGGAGCCGATGGGGCCAATGTCGCATAGTCGGGCATCAGGACTTCCTGCCGGGCTGGTGGCTGGTTTGAGAAGCTTATTGGATACGATAACGACGTACATTGCCTTTTGGAAGGCAAAATTTACCGTTTGTCACTATAATTGGATACATTGAGTGGATATGCCAGCCTCCCGCCGAGGTGGCGCAGGACGCGATCGGCCCTCGATACCGCGCGTCGGCGCCGTCAGTTCGTCTCAGGAGCCAGGATGCGCGCCACTTGTTCGGCAATCGCCAGGCTTGAGGTCAGGCCGGGGCTTTCGATGCCGAACAGATTGACCAGGCCGGCGCTTCCGTGTGTCGTCGCATCCTGGATGACGAAGTCGCTGTTGGCCTCACCCGGGCCTGAGAGTTTCGGCCGAATGCCGCTGTAGGCCGGCTGCAGGCTGCCGTCGGCCAGGTCCGGCCAGTATTGGCGGATCGCATCGTAGAAGCGTTTGCCGCGCGCCGGATCGACGCGGTAGTCGAGCGTGTCCGTCCATTCGACGTCGGGCCCGAACCGAGCCGTGCCGCCGAGATCAAGTGTCAGGTGGACGCCAAGGCCGCCCGGTTCCGGCACGGGGTAGATCAGCCGCGAGAAGGGCGCCCGGCCCACCACCGAGAAATAATTGCCCTTGGCATAGCGAAGCGTCGGCAGGAACTGCTGGTCGAAGCCTTCGAGCGAGCCTGCCAGCGCGACGGCGCCAAGGCCGGCCGCGTTGATGAGGCGCGGTGTGGCGATCTCGAAACCTTCGCCGCTTGCCGTGTCCCTCGTCTGGAGCACGATGCGGCCGGCATCGATGCGGCCCGAAACGATGCGTGTGTTGAGCGACAGCATCGCGCCGCTTTCCTCGGCATCGCCGAGCAAGGCGAGCATGAGCGCATGGCTGTCGATGATGCCGGTGGAAGGCGAGAGCAGCGCTTTGGTGCAATGAAGCGCCGGTTCCAGGTTCTGCGCCTCGGCGGCGGAAACGAAGCGCAGATCGTCCACGCCGCAGGCCGTTGCGCCAGCCCGGATCGTGGCGAGTACGGGTTC
>NZ_RZTO01001097.1:0-1637 GCF_003997225.1 Mesorhizobium sp. M2C.T.Ca.TU.002.02.1.1 | reverse complement strand
CAATAGATCAGCGGGAAGAAGGACAGTTCGTCCTTGGCGATATCGACGCCGGCCGGCGGTCCAGGCTCGAGCGCGGTCTTCTCGATCAGGAAACGCGTGAGACCCTCGAGGCCGGCGCGGCTGATCGAATCGACGCCCGGCTCGCCGGTGATGACATAGGCGATGCGGGTTTTCGAAATATCCTCGATCGCCTGCGCGTCGCCGGGCTTCGAATCGTCGGCGCGGGCAAGATCGGCATGGCCGAAGAGGCCGCCCAGCACGACCAGAACGGCCGCGGCGGTCGCCGCCGCCGTGCCTGCGCGGCGCGGCCGGCGCGCCAGCAGGCCGCCCATCCAGAACACGGCCAAGGTGTCGAGCGCCATCAACAGGAGCGCGACGGCGACCAGCGGTCCCTTGAGGTTCTCCGATTCGTCGAAGGCATAGGGGATGGCTGTCACCGGCAGCGAAACCTGCGGGCGGACCAGCGGCGCGAACGTGCTCGACGCGTCGAGCAGATTATGCGCGAAGACGCCCGTCTCCGAGCCGTAGAGGCCGGGCGGATTTTCCAAGGTCACCGGCAGCGGACCGGCGCCAGGCACCAGCGGCCGGGCATCCGGCGAGGGCGGCGTCAGCATGCCGTCGGCGCCGATCATGCGGTAAGGCGCCAACGACACGGCCTTGGCCTCGGCGTTGGCAACGGCCGCGCCCTGATTGCGCGACAGTTGCACGATGCGTCTCAGCATTTCGACGAAGCTGCCGGAGATCGGCAGGTTCGACCAGGTGGCTTCGGGCGTGACATGGAAGAGCACCAGCGTGCCCTTGTCCTTTTTCATGCCCGTCACCAACGGCGTGCCGTCGGCAAGCGTGGCCCAGGTGCGCTCGACGATGTCGGGCGTCGGCTCGGCCAGAACCTGCCGGCTCACGGTCACCTCGGAGGGCGGCGAAAGATCGGCGAAGGGACCGGTCTTCGGGAATTCGGTGACCGCCTGCGGCGTCGTCCAGGACAGCGCGCCGCCCAGCGCGCGCTCGCCGCTGCGCAGCCTGACCGGCAAAAGATCGTCGTCATTGCCGGCCGCTGCAAGGCGGGGACCCGCAAAGCGCACCAGCGTGCCGCCCTTGTCGACCCAGTCGACCAGACGCTGCTTGACCTGCGCCGGGATGGTGCCGACGTCGGCCATGATGATCATCGCCGGCTTCTGGTCGAGAAGCTGCGGAATGGCGTCGGCCAGATCGGCGCTCGACGGCTCGACCAGGTCGGCGAAGGGCTGCAGGGCGCGGCGAATATAGTAGAGCGGCGACAGAAGCGGCTGCGCCTGGTCGGCCTCGGCCTGCGACAGAAGGCCGACGCGGCGACGTTTCGAGCTCTCGTCCAGCACGCGCACGGCGCCAGCCTGGTGCTCGCCGTCGAGCGCGATCGATGCGAAGTCGTTGCGCAGCTCGAAGGGAACCGCCATCGTTCCCGTGGCGTTGGCTTCGCCCGGCGCGAAGGTCAGCGTCGCATCGGCGATGCGACGGCCCTTGTCGTCGAAGGCGCCCGCGGTGACCTGCGCCGGCGCCGGATTGCCCGGCGCTCGGATGGCGGTCAGCGAGAAACCGTCGACCTGGTTGTCGGCGCCGATCAGGCCGGTCACGGAAGGCCGATCGGATGTGGCCCAGAC
>NZ_RZTO01001096.1:0-1638 GCF_003997225.1 Mesorhizobium sp. M2C.T.Ca.TU.002.02.1.1 | reverse complement strand
ATCAGCACGGACAGCACGGTGACGATGATCGGCGCGGCATAATAGATGGTGGTGAGCTCGGCAAGCTGCAGCGAGCGGGCGGCGTTGTAGTAGCAAAGCCAGGCGGCGAGCGTGAAGGCGCTGCGCACCAGCATCGGCTTGACGATTGGCGAGTCGATCGTGTCGGCGAACAGCCGTTTGCCGCCGATCGCGCCGCAGGCGACGAGCACGGTGATCGAGCGGACAAACATGATCTGCCAGACCGTCATGCCGACGACCAGAAGCTTGATCGAGGCATCCTGCGCCGAAAACAGGAAATAGGCGGCGGCCGTGAACAGGATGCCGGCCAGCACCCTTTCGCGGCTTTCGAGGACGACGACTTCGGCCATGCGGTTTCAGCGTGCTTGCGTGAGGCGGTTCCGCCCCAGTCGGGACCGTTGCTCCAGCTATACGGGCGAAAGCTTGCACGGCGCTGCTCCAGCGCGGCACTTGCGTTGGCGCAGGTCGTTTGCCGGGGGCGGTCGAGGATTACTGCGTCGCCTGGAAGAGCTCCGAAGCGGCATCCTTCAGCGCTCGCCGCCCGTCCGGCCTCAGATACATCATATGGCCGCCCTCGACGACGTCGAGGCGGATCGGCTTGGCGTCTGATAGCGAAGGAACCTGGTTCACCAGATAGCGCGAGGCGAGATAGGGCGTGACGAGGTCGGTATAGCCGTTGACGATAACGACACCGAGGGCAGGGTTGAGCGAGCGTGCCCGCTGCAGGTCGTTCATCACGCCGGCATAGCCCTGGCCCGATGTGCCGTAATCCCAGTTGCGGCTGATGTCGCCATTGAGCAGCCGGTAGCTGACATCGGTGCGGTAGTTCAGCTCGTCGCGAGCGTAGGCAACGAAGGCGGAGGTCAGCACCGGAACGCTGCGGTCGAGCACCGGATCGGGTCCGGCGTCATGCGTGCTTTGCGGTGCGATGTCGGCGGTGCCGATGGTGGCGTCATAGGGGCTGAGCACCTTGCCCGTGGCGCGCTGGAATTCCTTGGCGAAAAGCCCGGTGGGGATGCGGGCGAAATTGCGCTGGACGAGGTCGAGCGGCAGGCCGGTGATCTCCGAAACGCGACCGCTGGCCAGCTTTCCGCCTTGCTCCAGCCCGCTGTTCAGCGCCGTCAGGTAATCGCCGAGCGCGTAATGCTCGACCTCGGCCAGCCTGTCGCGCAGCGCGTCGCCGCTCACGCCATCGCCCTTGAGCCGTGTCGCCGCCAGCGAAGGCAGCTCGAGCGCCCAGTGCAACTGGTCGAACTGGTCCGGTCGCACCAGCATGAACTCCAGCGCCGGCGAGATCAAAATGATGCCGCTGGGGCTCAGGCCCACATCCTCCTGCAACGTGCGGGCAAGAAGTGCTGCGCGAAAGCCGCCATAGCTTTCGCCGGCGAGGAACAGCGGCGATCCGGTGCGGCCGTTCTGGGCCAGATAGAGCCGGATGAAGGCGCCGACCGAGCTGGCGTCGGCGTCGACGCTCCAGAATTCCTTCGGCTCGTGCCCCGGCGCTTCGCGGCTGTAACCGGTGCCGACCGGATCGACGAAGACGAGATCGCTCATGTCGAGCCAACTGTCGGGATTGTCGATGAGCTTTTGCGGCGGCCGCCGGGATTCTCCGTCGGCGGC
>NZ_RZTO01001095.1:0-1640 GCF_003997225.1 Mesorhizobium sp. M2C.T.Ca.TU.002.02.1.1 | reverse complement strand
CCGATCTCATGGGCTGACATCGCGACGCATCTCCATCAACGCATCGCAGACGGAATCACACCCCAACACAAGACCGCCAATCAAAAGCGAGTCATTCATCTCAAAAGATGTGTGCATCCCCTAGCCCACTTCGTGGGGCGAGGAACCTTGATCTTGCAACGCCGCGTTCCTTCGCGCCCCCCTCTGGCCTGGCGGGCTTTCGTCGCTCGGAAAGCCAAGCAATTGGCTTCCCGTCCGCTACGCGGACCGCTCCTCAACCCCCACAAGGGGGGAGATTACGCACTCCACCCGTGCTCTACTCTCCCGGGGGACCTCGCCATGATTCGCGCTCTGCTCGCCTTCCTTCTCCTCACCGCGCCGGCTTTCGCCGCCGACATGTCGGTTTTCGTGCGCAACCAGCGTTCCGACGGCGTCGCGCTGGAGCTGTTCAGCCGCGACAGCCAGAAAGTCTGGCCGGGCGACGACAAGGTGTTCCTCATCCGGCCGAAGGCGCGCAAATCCCTGCCGATCTCCTGCGACAATGGCGAGCGCATCTGCTGGGGCGCCTGGGTGAACGGCGATGATTCCGTCACCGCCGGCGTCGGCCCCGACAACGACCAGCCCTGCGACACCTGCTGCTTCATCTGCACCGAGCATTCGACCGAGACGGTCGACCTGGCGGAGTAGCGGGGCGCCTTTCCACCGACTTCTGCGTACTTGGGTTCCTCGCCCCCGCCAAAGGCGGGGGAGAGGTGGCCGCGAAGCGGACGGAGCGGGGGCCTTCGTAGGGCGCTCCCCCTCTCCCTCTCCCTCTCGGCTTCGCCGAGCCACCTCTCCCCCACCTTCGTGGAGGCGAGGAACCTTCTCCTCCAAGGCTGCCCATGCTCCCAGCTTGACGCCCTTCGCACCCGCGCCCTAGCCTTGCCGCAACCCACCAAGAGGAGAGCTCCATGGCAGGCACGGTCGAAAGCGAGAAGATCGACGTTTCCTTCAGCGGCAAGCGCTGCATCCATTCGCGCAATTGCGTGCTCGGCAACCCGCATGTCTTCGTGCCCAACGCGCCGGGCGAGTGGATCCATCCGGAGGCGGCCAGCGTCGAGCAGGTGGTGGCGCTGGCGCAGAACTGCCCGTCGGGCGCCATCACCTACAACCGCAAGGACGGCGGGCCGCAGGAGAAGCCGCCGGTGGTCAACACCGTGCGCGTGCGCGAGAACGGTCCGCTGGCGGTGCATGCCGAGATCGTGCTGGGTGACGAAACCTTGTTCCGCGCCACACTCTGCCGCTGCGGCCTGTCGCAGAACAAGCCGTTCTGCGACAACAGCCACATCAAGGGAGGCTTCACCGCCACCGGCGAGCCGCCGCTGAAGGAAGCGCAGGTGCTGGAAGCGCGGGACGGCCCGCTCAAGGTCACGCCCACGGTCAACGGCCCGCTCAAGGTCGAAGGCAATGCCGAGATCGTCACCGGCACGGGGCATACGATCGCGCGCACCACCAAGGTGTTCCTGTGCCGCTGCGGGCATTCGGCCAACAAGCCGTTTTGTGACGGGTCACATAAGCGGGTGGGGTTCGAGGGGTAGGCGTCGAAGCTGCCAATCTCCCCCCTCGTGGGGGAGATGTCCGGCAGGACAGAGGGGGGCGCCGTAGAGCGCGAACCTTAACAA
>NZ_RZTO01001094.1:0-1640 GCF_003997225.1 Mesorhizobium sp. M2C.T.Ca.TU.002.02.1.1 | reverse complement strand
TCGCTGGCCTTCTTCTTCGCCGCCTACATGGTCCTGGTCCTGATCAGGCTGGTGCGCAAGATTCTCTGAAGCATGTCTCCCGAAAGTGGGAACCGGTTTCGGGACAAAGACATGCGTAAAATCAAAAACCTAAAGCGCGTGGAGCGAATCTGAAAGACCGCGACGCTTTAGGCGGGTGTCCTGAACGTCAGGCATCCTGACATCACCGTGTCAGCAGCACCCCTGCTATACCCTGCCTCCAACGCGAGGTAGGAGAATTGCGATGATCGACAGCGGCTTTGAGACCAGATCCGTCAGGATGGAACTGCTTCTGCTCGTCACATTCCAGGCGCCGGCCGCCGATGTCGAGCGCATCATGGAGGCGGTGGTGGCAATCACGCCGCTGCGCATGGGCAAATATGACGCCAACGCCTATCAGTCGGCGCAAGGCATCGAGCGCTACCGACCGCTCGAAGGCGCCGCCGCCGGCGCCGAGACGGAATTGCGCCGGCGGCCTGGCACCGTCGAAGTGTCGTTCGAGATCGCCGACGACCAGGCGCTCGCCGCCCGCGTCGTCGAGGCGATATTCCAGGCCCATTCCTATCAGGAGCCTGTCATCCGCATCCAACCGCTGCTCGCCAGCCGTTCCAAGGGACTGGACGACCGCGCCAATCCCAACCGCTGGTGGAACACGACGGGAGACTGGAAAAAGGCGGGCGAGGGTCGACCAGACAAGGCGCCACGGCCGGAATCGGTCGCGGCGGAGTGACGCCGCAACCTTGTAGTGTCCGAGGAAATCGATCGATGAATGACGAGGCAACCCGCAAGCCCGTACGCGATCCCCAGGACCTGGCGCGGCTTTTGGTTTCTCGCCAGCAGGCGGGAGACGCGAAAGGAATGGCTGCTCTCTACGCGCCCGATGCCATCCTCGATATCGGCGGCGGGCAGCTGGCGCGCGGCAGGGACGCCATCCGCGCGTTCTACGCCAGGTTGGTGATGGCTGGGCCAAAGTTTGAACTTGGGGATCAGCGTCCAGCCATGATCAACGGAGATTTGGCGCTCACGTCCACGCGCCTCCCCGATGGCACGGTGACAGTGGAAATTGCCCGCAGGCAAGGCGACGGGACATGGCTTTGGGTGATCGACCAGCCATCCGTCCTTCCATGAGCATGGCTCGTCGTAGTGCCCGAAACGATCCTCGGAAGGCACCCGGGCTTGACTTTCCGGGCGCGTTCTTTATGTGTCGCGCCAAGTTTCCCGCGTCCGGGTGTTTTCCCCGTGCTCTAGCGGCCAAAACTCCACGAACATTAACGGACGAACATCATGGCCAAAGCCGCAAACATCAAGATCAAGCTTCTGTCGACCGCCGACACCGGGTTCTTCTACGTGACCAGCAAGAACAGCCGCACCAAGACGGACAAGCTCTCGTTCCGCAAGTACGATCCGGTCGCCAAGAAGCACGTCGAGTTCAAGGAAACCAAGATCAAGTAATCTGGTTATCCTGAGAAATCAAAACGCCGCCCCCTTTGGGCGGCGTCAGACTGCTGACAAACCCCGTCGAATTTCGGCGGGGTTTTGTTTTATGTGATTGAAGCGTTTGAGAAGTTCGTGTCAGGCGATTTTGACAGGAGGCGCCGAGCCCTCATGCGAGGCTTGGTTTT
>NZ_RZTO01001093.1:0-1642 GCF_003997225.1 Mesorhizobium sp. M2C.T.Ca.TU.002.02.1.1 | reverse complement strand
CATGCGAGGAAAGCAGCAGCGTCGCGCCGGCATCGCGCAACTCGGCCATGACGTCGTAGAACATCTGGCGCGACTCGATGTCGAGGCCGGTTGTCGGCTCGTCGAGAAAGAGGACGCGCGGCTCGCCGAGCAGCGCCTGCGCCAATCCGAGGCGCTGGCGCATGCCCTTCGAATAGGTGCCGACGCGGCGGCTCGCGGCGGCGGCAAGCCCGACCCGCTCCAGAAGCTGGTCGGTGACGCCGAGCGGCACTTGCTTGAGGCGCGCGTAGAAACGCAGCACCTCGCGGCCGGTCATGGCCGCGGAGAAGGCGACGTTCTCGGGTAGGAAGCCGATCCTGCGTCGGAATGCCATGGCCTGGCGGCCGGCCGGATTCTCGCCGAGCAGCGCGATACGCCCAGCGGTCGGCGTGATGAGGCCGAGCGCCATCTTCACCAGCGTGCTCTTGCCGGCGCCGTTATGCCCGACGATGGCAACGCACTCGCCCGGCGCAACCGAGAGGTCTACGTCGCGGACGACAAAACTGTCTCCGTATCGCTTCGACACGCCTTCCATGAAGATCGTCGGCGACATGGTCATGGTTTCACCTCCGGCGCGGGCGGGACGGGCGCCATCAGCGGCGCGCTGTCGATGACGCCGCCCGGATGGAGCGCGGGGAATTCCGCTTGAGCCCAGCGGATGACCTGCACGGCCGGGCTGTTGATGAGGAGCTTGGCCGTCGGATAAGTCCACACGACCTTGTCGAAGATGTCGTTCGGGCGGTAGGCGGTATCGGCGATGCCGTCGCCATTCAGGTCGAACGCCGGATTGTCGCTCCAGTAATTGCCGCGCCCGTCCGCCGACCAGTCGAGCGACCGTGTCCCGACATAGACGACCTGCGAGCGGTTATGGACGAAGGCATTGCCGGTCATCCGGTTGCGCTCGGAACCCGCGGTGAAATGGATGCCGACGGCGCAATCCTCGAACCAGTTGCCGGCGAACAGGTTCTTGTTGGCGTTGTAGATGAAGACGCACTGGTCGCTCCGCCGCACCACATTGTCCTGGATGTCCGCGTCGTTGGCGTAGTTGAGCAGAAGGCCGTGATCGCCGTCGTCTTCCGACAGGTTGCGGCGGATCGTCAGGCGGCTCGAATACATGATGACGTAGCCGTCATGGTTGCCGCGCGAGACGTTGTCGCTGACCTCGCTGTCATGGGTGTACATGTAGTGGATGGCGAAGCGGACGTTCTCGATGCGGTTGCCGCGGAAGACGTTGTTGCGGCTGGCATTGGTGAAGATGCCGTCGCGTCCGCCGGTGATGTAGTTGCCGATCACCTGCGCCCCCGGCGCGTTCCAGACATAGACACCGTTGCCGCGCTCGTTGGTCCTGAGATCGGTCCGCCCGACGATGCGATTGTTCCGCACGATCGCGTTCGCGGCGCCGTGAACATAGATGCCGACCAGGCTGTTCTCGATCCGGCTGTCCTCGACGATCGCGCCCACGGCGCTGTCCTCGAGGAAGACCGCCGCGTCCATCGGATCGTCGATGCCGGAATTGCGTATGGTGAGGCCGCGCATGACGACGCTCGGGGCAGCCACCTCGATGGTTCGGTCCCGGCCCTGCCCGTCAAGCACGGCGCCGGGCTCGGCCTCGATGGTGAGAGCG
>NZ_RZTO01001092.1:0-1643 GCF_003997225.1 Mesorhizobium sp. M2C.T.Ca.TU.002.02.1.1 | reverse complement strand
TCGCCGTCGCGGACCTGCTTCCGGTCGGCCTTGTCGCGGCGGGCGCCGTTCTGGTCGGCAATCGGGTGTGGAGGAATGCCCTCGCGGGCGGTCTTGCTTTCAAGTCGGCTGATGAAGATGTCGAAGCGATTGGGCATCGTTCGGTCCTGCCTCCTCCCGGGGAATCAGGGGTTAAATTCGCCGTTGCCGGTTTCGTTCCGCACTGTGGCAAAGGCATGGCGATTTCCTTGGACCGACCTCACGTTTTGCAACAGGCCGTCAGCCATGCCAAAGAGACTTTGTTCTTTCGCAATTCCGGACGGAAAACCGCTACGCACTTTTCCGGGAATTGCTCGAACGAGGAGCATTCGGTGACCGGCGACAAACGCAGCTATCTGATCGGACAGACCGAGATCGCGGCGCGGGCGCTTCAGCCGGCGCTCTATCTGGTGGCGACGCCGATCGGCAATCTGGCCGACATCACATTGCGCGCGCTGGAGACGCTGGCCGCCGCCGACATCGTCGCCTGCGAGGACACGCGCGTCTCGCGCGTGCTGCTCGAACGCTACGGCATCCGCCGCCGCACCACCGCCTATCACGAGCACAATGCCCAAGAAGCCGGGCCGAAGCTTATCGAGGCGCTGGCGGCCGGGCAGAGCGTGGCGCTGATCTCGGACGCCGGCACGCCGCTGGTTTCCGACCCCGGCTACCGACTGGTCGGCGAGGCACTGGAGCGCGGCATCCGCGTGGTGCCGATCCCGGGGCCTTCTGCCGCGCTTGCGGCGCTGACAGCGTCCGGCCTGCCGTCCGACGCCTTCCTGTTCGCCGGTTTCCTGCCGGTGAAGACCGGGCAGCGGCTGACCAAGCTGGAAACGTTCAAGGCGGTGCCGGCGACGCTGATCTTCTTCGAATCGCCCAGACGGCTGGCCGAGACGCTCGGCGCCATGGTCGAGGCGCTGGGCGGCGCGCGGAAGGCCGCGATCGGCCGCGAGCTGACCAAGGCCTTCGAGGAGATGCGCACCGGAACGCTTTCCGAGCTGGCAAACCATTATGCCGTGGCCAACACGCCGAAGGGCGAGATCGTCATTTGTGTCGGCCCGCCGGAAGCGACGGAAGAAGAACCGGCCGACATCGACCGGCTGCTGTTGTCGCTTGCCGCCGAGATGCCGGCCTCGAAGGCCGCGGCCGAAGCAGCGAAAATGACCGGCGGCCAGAAGCAGGCGCTCTACCGGCGGCTGCTGGAGCTGAAGGACAGACCATGATCCCAAAAAGTGGAAGCCGGTTTTTGGACAAGATCATGGCCAAGCAAAAAGATGGCTGAGCGCACGGCCGGCCATCGCCGGAAGGCCTATCGGCGCGGCCATCGCGGCGAATGGCTGGCGGCGCTGGCGCTGATGCTGAAGGGCTACCGCATCCTGGCCCGCCGCCACCGCACCAGGCTCGGCGAGATCGACCTGATCGCCCGGCGCGGCGACCTGGTGCTGTTCGTCGAGGTCAAGGCAAGGCGCACGCTGATCGAAGCGATGGAAGCCATCGGCCGTGAATCGGAGCGGCGCATTGAGGGCGCCGCGGATATCTGGCTGTCGCGCCAGCCCGATTATGGGAAGTTATCGATGCGTTTCGACATGGTGGCCGTGCTGCCCTGGCGTTGGCCGGTGCATGTC
>NZ_RZTO01001091.1:0-1647 GCF_003997225.1 Mesorhizobium sp. M2C.T.Ca.TU.002.02.1.1 | reverse complement strand
GAAGATACCGGCATTGCAGCGCTCCGTCAGGTCACGCACGACGGCGACGAAGAGCTTTTCCTTGTCGCCGTGATGGTTGTAGACGGTCTGGCGTGAAACGCCGGCTTCGGCCGCGATCAGGTCGATATTGGCGCCGGCATAGCCTTCCCGACAAAAAACAGAAGCGGCGGCATCCACCACCGACACACGCTTGGCCTCATGGCTGCGTGGCGGGAAAGTGTCAGGAGAAACGCCGTGCTTCATGAAAATCTATATAGCGGTGATTGACGAATTGGACAAGACTGTCTAAATTTATGGACACAACAAAGGGAAGTCCGCGCCGGAGGGCGATTAAGCTCGCTCTGGATGAGACGAGTAAATCGCTCCCGGATGTCGGATTTCCGCGGGATGGAACGTCCTGGGTTCAGACGCCGGTATTTCGCGGCGGCAACCAGATCCGAAAAGAGCCTTATCATGAGTCCCAAATTCCTCCGCATCGCGGTCGTGCTCGGCTTGTTGTCCGCGATCGGACCGTTCGCCATCGATATGTATCTCCCCGCGTTGCCTTCGATCGGCCAGGACCTGCATGCCGGCACCGCCGCGGTGCAGATGAGCCTGTTGATCTTCTTCCTGTCGATGGGTTTCGGCCAGATCGTCGTCGGCCCGATCTCCGACATGGTCGGCCGCAAGGCGCCGCTCTACGCCGGCCTCGCGCTGTTCATGGTCGGCGGCGTCGGCTCGGCGATGGCGCCGACCATCGAATGGCTGATCGCCTTCCGCTTCCTGCAGGGCCTCGGCGCCAGCGCCGGCATGGCGGTGCCGCGCGCCATCGTGCGCGACCTGCACACCGGCAACGAGGCCGCCAAGCTGATGTCGCTTCTGATGCTGGTGTTCTCTGTGTCGCCGATCCTGGCGCCGCTGACCGGCAGCCAGATCATCGAAAGCTTCGGCTGGCGCGCCGTGTTCTGGACGGTGACGGGCGCGGCTGCCTTGGCGACCATCCTGCTTGCCACCTCGCTCAAGGAAACGCGGCCGGTCGAAGAGCGCGCCGGCTCGTCCTTCGGCACGGCGCTTGCCGGCTACCGCTACCTGATGGGCGACCGCAACTTCCTCGGCTTGGTGGCGATCGCCGGCTTCGGCATCGCGAGCTTCTTCGTCTATCTGTCGAGCTCGTCCTTCATCCTGATCGACCATTACGGCCTGTCGCCGTCGGTCTACAGCGTGTTCTTCTCGATCAACGCCGTCGCCTTCATCGGCATGTCGCAACTGACCGGGATGCTCGCCGACCGCTTCGGGTTGAAGCGCGTCGTCTGGGTGGCGGTCACCGGCTATGCCACGGTGATGGTGGCGCTGTTCGCGATCATGGCATCCGGCGTCGACCGGCTCGACGTGATGGCGGCGCTGCTCTTCGTCGGCTACGGCTTCCTCGGCCTGGTCATCCCGACCACCTCGGTGCTGGCGATGGAAGAGCATGGCGAGATCGCCGGCACGGCGTCGGCGCTGATGGGCACGCTGCACTTCGCCATCGGTGCGCTCGCCATGGGCGTCGCCGGTATCTTCTTCGACGGCACGCCGCTGCCGATGGTGGCGGGCATCACGCTTTGCGCGGTGATCTCGTTCACGCTGGCCAAGCTGACGCTCGGCCGCGCGCGTGAAACGGTCGAGGCG
>NZ_RZTO01001090.1:0-1648 GCF_003997225.1 Mesorhizobium sp. M2C.T.Ca.TU.002.02.1.1 | reverse complement strand
GATGAAGGCCGCGCCCGCGCTTGCGGCAGCCTCTACGCCTGCCGTCGCGGACGATACGCCGACCCTTGCCCTGCCGGAAACGGTGGCCGTGCTGCCGGAGCCTTCCGGCCTCGCGCAGGTGCAGACCGCGGCGCTCGCAGGCGATGCCGTCGCCATGGCGACCGCGCCGGGCGCGCCCGCGACGCAAGGCGCGCTGTTGCCGCCGCCCGTCCAGCCCGGCGCGACGCTGGCTCAGCCCGCGGCCTTCGCCGGAGCGACGCCGATGGCCGGCCAGTTTCCGCCGCCGCCGGTGCTGACGGCCGGCGGCTCGCCGACCAGTCCAGGATCCATCAAGCAAGCGGCGGTCTACACGACCGCGGGCATGGCAATGCCGGTCACCGGCCAGTCGGCGAAAGTCGCCCCGATGCCGGGCGTCCAGCAGGCCGCCTATGTGGTTCCGGGAAACCCGGCTCTGCTGGCGGCACCCGGCCAGCCCGAGCAGCATGCCAGCGGCCCGCGCGGCGAGATCGAGCGGCTGATTGAGAAATATTCTGCGATCTATGAAGTGCCGGTCGAGCTGGTGCGCCATGTCGTGAACCGCGAGAGCACCTTCAACCCGAAAGCCTACAATCACGGCCATTGGGGCCTGATGCAGATCAAGCACGCGACGGCGCGCGGCATGGGCTATGACGGGCCCGCGGCCGGCCTGTTCGACGCCGAGACCAACCTCAAATACGCGGTGAAATATCTGCGCGGCGCCTGGCTGGTTTCGGGCGGCAACGCCAAGCGGGCCGACACGCTCTACCAGACCGGCTACTACTACGACGCCAAGCGCAAGGGCCTGCTCGAGGCGACGGGCCTTGGCGTCGACCGCAAGCGGCGGCGTCTGCAGCCCGACGCCTGACCGGACGATCCGCGCGGCGTTCCGAGACAGCGCCATGCATCAGAACACGACGCCCCGCCCGCCGGCTCCCAACGACGTCCGCCTGCGCAAGCTGCTCGACGATACGCTCACCGCGCCGCATTGGCCGGAGGGCTTTGTCATGCGCGCCTTCGAGCATCGTGACGCGCAGGCTTTGCACGCGCTTCTGCAAGAGGTGTTCGACGACGGCGCCGACGGGCCGTTCGACGACTGGTGGCCGCGCATTGCCGGCGATGCGGAATTCGACCCCGCCCTCTGTTTCCTGGCAATCGACGGCAAGGGCTTGCTTGCGGGCACAGCACTCTGCTGGGCGTCCGGTTTCGTCAAGGACCTTGCCGTCCATCCGGAGTCCAGACGGCAAGGCCTCGGCGAGGCGCTGATGCGGCACATATTCCTGACTTTTCGCGAGCGCGGGGCGACGCATGTCGATCTCAAGACCAACACGGTGAAGAACACGGCGGCCTTCAGGCTCTACGAGCGGCTCGGCATGATCCCGGTCGACTGGGAAGGCTGACAGCGCCAGCATTGTGAACAGCTTCACATAGGCTGACGTTAGGTCATGCTAATGCGTCGTCGTGCCGGGCGGCCGATCGGCGGATCGACGCTGGCAAGGCGTCGGAGGCGGCTGTGCCGGCATGCGTCAGCCACTCCCAGACGGGCTCCGGGGCGGGGGTTTCGGAGCCCGTCCGCTTTCGCGAAAAGCGGGTCAAGGGAGCGCGATGCCGACGCGGTCGAGCCGACCGGGTC
>NZ_RZTO01000108.1:0-11292 GCF_003997225.1 Mesorhizobium sp. M2C.T.Ca.TU.002.02.1.1 | reverse complement strand
ATCCTGAAACATTCGCTCGGCGAGCATCCCGCCCCGGTCGCGGCGGACAGCCCATTCTTCCGGCAATGGTGCGAACGGGCCTTGGGCGAAGGCGGCGACGTCACCTCGAAACTGTTTGCCATCCGCGCCGCCGGGCTTCTGCAGGACTTGCAGTCCGCCGACGCGGCGGCATGCCTGTCCGGGCTTCTGATCGGCGGCGAGATCGCCTCGGCTAAGCGGCGCTACGGCGCAAGCGAGGCGCCGGTCGTGCTGGTCGCCTCAGGCGCGCTGGCGACGCTTTATGGCGCGGCGCTCGGCCTTGCCGGCCTTGCTTTTCGCACGGTCGACGCCGATGAAGCGGTGCGCGCCGGCCTCGCCGAGGCCGCGCGCGAGAACGGCATGATTGGAGGCGCTTCATGAGCCAGACCGCACCCTTTCCGAAGCTCAAGCGCGGCCTGGTCGCCATCTTGCGCGGTCTCAAGCCGTCCGAGGCCGTGGCGATCGGCCGGGCGATCCATGACGCCGGCATCGAGGCGATCGAGGTGCCGCTCAATTCGCCGGAGCCGTTCGTCTCCATTGCCGATCTGGTCAAGGCGCTGCCGCAAACCGCGCTGATCGGCGCCGGCACGGTGCTGACCGCCGCCGATGTCGACGCCCTGCACAAGGCCGGCGGCAAGTTGCTGGTCAGTCCGCACATCGATGCCGAGGTCATGGGCCGCGCCATGCATCATGGCATGGTGACGATGCCGGGCGTGTTCACGCCCACCGAGGCCTTCCAGGCGATCCGGTTAGGAGCCTCGGCGCTGAAATTCTTCCCTGCGAGCGTGCTTGGATCGAGCGGCATTGCGGCGGTGCGCGCGGTGCTGCCGCCCACAACCCTGATCGGTGCGGTCGGCGGCGTCTCGGACAAGGACTTTGCCGGCTACAAGGCGGTCGGCGTCAGCATCTTTGGCCTAGGGTCCAGCCTCTACAAGCCGGGCGCGTCGGTCGAGGACGTCGCGCTGCGCGCCCGCGCCGCGGTCGCCGCCTGGGACGAAGCCTTCGGAGGATGACGATGGACGGCGTTTCGGTTTTTTCCGACCATATCTGCGAACTTGGCGAAGGCCCGAGCTACGATCCCGCCACCGACACTTTGTTCTGGTTCGACATCGTCAACGGCAAGCTCCTGGAAAAGCCGCTCGCCGGCGCGCTGAAAATCCATGATCTCGGCGTCATGGCCAGCGCCATCGCCGTCATCGACGACGAGCGCCAGCTCATCGCCACCGAGACCGGCCTGCAGGTCCGGGACGTCAGGACCGGCAGGCTGACGCTGCACACGCCGATCGAGGCCGACAACCCGCTGACACGCTCCAACGATTCGCGCGTTCATCCCTGTGGCGCCTTCTGGGTAGGCACGATGGGCAAGGGCGAGGAGAAGGGCGCCGGCTCGATCTACTGGTTCTTCAAGGGCGAATTGCGCCGGCTGTTTTCGGGCATCACCGTCTCGAATTCCATCTGCTTCTCGGAGGACGGCAAAATCGCCTACTACACCGACACAGCGACTGGGCTGCTGATGCGCGTCGCCTGCGATCCGGCGACCGGTCTGCCGGCCGGCGAAGTGAAAGTGTTCGTCGATCACCGCTCCTCGAAAGGCTATATCGACGGTTCGGTCGTCGACCGCGACGGCGTGCTGTGGAACGCCGTCTGGGGCGGCAAGGCGGTGAAGGCCTATGCGCCGGACGGTACGCTGCTGCGCGAGATCGCCATGCCGGTGACGCAGGCTTCCTGCCCCGCCTTTGTCGGCGCGAAAGCCGATCGCCTCGCCGTGACCTCGGCCTGGAGCGGCAAGGACGAGAAACAGCGCGCTCTCGATCCGCAGGCCGGGATGACCTTCCTGCTCGATATCCCGGTCAACGGCCGCTTCGAGCCGCGCGTGCTGATCGCTTAGTTCCTAGACACAGGGATTTTGAAAGGTTGCCGGCTGTCGGCAGGCAAGGTTTTACCGTTCATTCTATAGAATCAGCGCAAACGTAGGAGATTGGCGGAAGCCTCTTGACCTCGTCATTCCAGGGCGGAGCAGCCGCGAAGCGGCGTCGCGGAGACCCTGGAATCCATTCCGTGACCTTGATCGAAGGGCGCAGCGGTGCAGAATTCTGCACCGTGAGCGGCGCTTCGACGTAACGGAATGGATCCTCGGGTCTGCGCGCGTCGCTTCGCTCCTTGCTCCGCCCGTGGATGACGATCGTGATGCGCGTTTCGGCTAGTCTCCAAGGCATGCCGCCCTAAAGGCAAATGTAGCCGGCGGTCAGATCCGTGCTGGGGAATTAGAGCAATCTTCGCCGTAGTGTCCCATCCGGAATTGCATCAAAACAAGAGACGCGGCGGCTGGCTTACTGTCACGCAACCGCCCTGGGCCGGTCGGTTTCCCGCAAGCCGGCCGTTGCGGCCATGCGATGGTAGCGCCTGATTTCGCCCGGAGCATTCGATGCCGCAGCCGACGCTGATCCTTGTCTACGAACCGGAAAGGCCCTGTTTCGACCGGCTCGTCGCCGCCGGCTATCCAACGGAGCGCGCCATCGAGATCTCCTCCTATCTGGCGCAGTCGACCGACCTCGCCCCGGAGTTCAACCTGCTCGCGGCGGCTTGCGGGAAGCGGGGGCTCGCTTTCAAGGCTGTCGAGCTCGACAATGCGGCGCCGGTTCTGGCGAAGGCCGATCCCGCGAGCACGCTGGTCTGGACGCTGACCGACGGCATAGCCTATTTCCGCGGCGGGGCGGCACCCGCAATGGCCCGCCTCAACGGCCTGCGCACCATCGGCGCCGACGATTCGCTGTTCGCGCTCTGCCAGGACAAGCTTCGCTCCGGCGCCGTGCTCGGCGCGCTCGGCCTGCCGGTGCCGGCAGCAGGCCTCGCGCGCAATGGCGCATGGCTGGTCGAGCCGCCGGCCTCGCCGAAAGGCTGGTTCGTCAAGCCCAACCGGCTGGGCGCCAAGATCGGCATCTGGCCGGATTCGCGCATCGGCGATCTCGGCCACGCGCTGGAGCTTAGCCGGCGTGTCTTTTCCCACTATCGCGACGATGTCGTCGTGCAGCCCTATGTCGCCGGCCGTAATGTGCGAGCGAGCTTCCTTGGATTGAAGCCCGAAACCGGCGTCGAGGCCTTGGGCGTCTTCTTCGTCGATTCCGGCGGCGATTTCCAGACCATGGCCGACTCGATGGTGCTTTATGGCGACACCGGCCAGGCGGCGAAGGATGCGGGCACCTATGTCGAGCCGGAACTGGAGGCCGTGGGCGCCAGCCAGCCGGAGGCGGACCGGAAAATCCGCGCCATCGCGCAAGGGCTGATCGGCGGCCTTGGCTTGCGGGATGTCTTTTCCATCGATTTCAGGGTCGAGGCCGACGACACCGTGCACCTCATCGAGTTCGAGGTCTGCCCCGGCCTGCCCTGCTTCGATTTCCGCGACTATTGCCGCAGGGAGTGGGGCATGAGCCTAGCCGACGCGATGGCCGAGACGGCAGCGAGCCGGTTGCGGTCGTGACCCTCATGATTGGCTGAGACCTAACGACTTCGTCATTCCAGGCTCTGCGCTGCGTCGCTACGCTCCTTGCTCCACCCGTGGATGACGAAATGATGGACGTTCCGACGAATCTCCAATGAACCGCGGGCGCCTTGCTGTCTCCGCCGCTCGCACGGACCCGCATTGCAACACCCGCGCCTTGACGCTTGGTTCTTCGCCTCTACTGTCGCGGCTCTGTCAACGAGAGCCGCGCAATGAGCACAACGCCCGTCAGCGTTCAAAATCTCCACCATCACTTGAAGCGCATGAGCGGGCGCGACCCGCATGAGACGCATCGCGTCGCCACGCCGCTCGAGCTGCTCTTCGACCTGACCTTCGTCACCGCTTTCGGCCTTGCCGCCTCGCAGCTGGCGCACGCCCTGGCCGAAGGCCATTACGCGGTCGGCCTGTTCGGCTTCGGCTTCGCCGGCTTCGCCATCTGCTGGGCCTGGATCAATTTCTCCTGGTTCGCTTCGGCCTATGACACCGACGACTGGCTTTTCCGCCTCATCACCATGGTGCAGATGATCGGCGTGCTGGTGCTGGCCATCGGCCTGCCGCGCATGTTCGCCTCGATCGAGCATGGCGAGCATCTCGACAATTCCATCATGGTGCTGGGCTACGTCATCATGCGCGTCGCCATGATCTTCCAGTGGCTGCGCGCGGCCAGGCAGGATCCGGCGCGGCGCGACATCTGCCTCACCTATGTCACGGCCATCGCCGTCGCCCAGATCGGCTGGGTGGTGCAGATCCTGGCCGATTTTTCGATCGCCACCAGCGCCGTGCTCGCCATCATCCTTTTGCTGGTCGAGCTCGCCGGGCCCGTGCTCGCCGAGCGCAGGAACGGCGGCACGCCCTGGCACGCGCATCACATGGCCGAACGCTACAGCCTGTTCGCCATCATCGCGCTCGGCGAAGGAGTCGTCGGCACGCTGGCCTCGCTGTCGGCCGTGGTCGAGGAGCAGGGCTGGAACCTCGATGCCGCCCTTGTCGGCGTCGCCGGCACCGGTCTCACCTTCGGCATGTGGTGGTGCTACTACATGCTGCCGTCGGCGCCGGTGCTGCATGCGCACCGCGACCGCTCATTCGTCTGGGGCTACGGCCAGATGGTCATCGTGGCCGCGATCGTCGCCACCGGCGCCGGCCTGCATGTCGCGGCCTATTTCATCGAGCACAAGGCCCAGATCGGGCCGCTGGCGACACTGCTCTCGACCGCGATCCCGCTGACCATTTTCCTGGGCGGGATCTATGCGCTCTACTATTACCTCGTGCAGCGCTTCGACCCGTTCCACATCTGGCTGCTGCTGGCCACGGCGGCGGTCGCCGCGCTCGCCGTCGCCGCCGCCATTGCCGGCGTGGACATGGCGGTGTGCCTGATCATCCTGACGCTGGCGCCGGCGGTCACCGTCGTCGGCTACGAAATCCATGGTCATCGCCACCAGGCGGAATCGCTCGCCATGGACGAGCGGCACACGCTGCACTGACGAAGGGGCGAGGGCTTTAGCGCGTCACGCAATTCCGGACGGAAAACCGCTCACACTTTTCCTGGAATTGCTCTAGATGCCCTCGACCAGCACAATCTCGCCGTCGGCCACTTTCTGGCGGATGGCGACGGCGCGCTGGTATTCCGGCGAGTGGTAGCATTCATGCGCCGCCGCCAGCGATTCGAACTCGATGATGACGTTGCGGGCGCGCCCCGGACCCTCGGCCTTTTCGTGCTCGCCGCCGCGCGCCAGGAACTTCGCGCCGAAGCGGTCGAAGGCGAGCTTCGCGGCCGCGACATAGTCCTTGTAGCCCTCGGCGTCGCGCACATCGACACGGGCGATCCAATATCCCTTGGGCATTCTTCTTCTCCTGTTTGCGTTGTCCGAACGAGGACTGGTCCTCAGGCCGACAGCATTTCTGCGAGGATCGCCTCGGCCGCCGCGCGCCGGTCCGGCGCGGCGACGATCGGCCGACCGACGACCAGGTGGCTGGAGCCGTTGCGGATCGCCTGCGCCGGGCTCACCACGCGCTTCTGATCGCCATGGTCGCTGCCCGACGGCCGGATACCCGGCGTCACCACCGCCAGGTCGGGGCCGACGATGCGGCGCACCGCTTCGGCCTCCTCGGCCGAGCAGACGACGCCGCCCATGCCGGCATGCAGCGCCTGTTCGGAGCGCCTGAGCACCAGCGTGTGCGGGTCGTATTCATAACCGGCGTCGATCACGTCCTGCTCGTCCATCGAGGTCAGCACCGTCACGCCGAGCAGGCAGAGCTCGCTGCCCCTGGCCGCCTCGACCGCCGCTCTCATGGTTTTGGGATAGGCGTGCAGCGTCAGCATCGTCATGCCCATCTTGACGATGTTCTCGACACCCTTGGCCACCGTGTTGTCGATGTCGAGCAGCTTCATGTCGAGGAACACTTTGGTGCCGCCGCTGGCAAGCTCCCGCGCGAAGTCGAGCCCGCCGGCGAAGGCGAGCTGGTAACCGATCTTGTAGAACGAGATGGCGCCTTCGAGCTCGCGCACCGCCTTCTCGGCTTCCTTCAGTGTCGGCACGTCGAGCCCGACGATCAACCTGTCCCGCATCGTGTCGGCCTCCGCGAAATTGATCACGCCTCGATCCGGGTGGACAGCATGCGCGAGGTTTCGATCAGTGTACGGCATAGGCGCTCCATCGATTGGTGTAGTCTGGCGTCCCTGAATTGTCCGTCCTCGGCGAAGGCTTCGCCGGCCTCGGAGACCGAGCATTCGGGCGTGATCACCTCCATCTGGCAACGCACCAGCACCGCGCGCAGATGGTTGATGCAGCGTATGCCGGCGAATTTGCCTTCCGAGGACGAGCAGAGAGCGACGGGTTTGCCGGAGAGCGGCCTGAACGTACGGCTGCCCTCGCGGCGTATCCGGCTCACCCAGTCGATCGCGTTCTTGAGCAGCGGCGGGATCGAGCCGTTATATTCGGGCGTCGCGATCAGCAGCCCGTCATGCGCGGCGATCTGACGGCCGAGCTTGACGGCGTTCTCGGGGATGCCTTTTTCCTTTTCCAGGTCCTCGTCCATGATCGGCAGCGGATAGTCGCGGAGCGAGATGCGCGTCACCTCCGCGCCCTGCATGGCGAGCTCCTTCTGCGCCACATCGGCCGTCCGGCCGCTATAGGCGCCGGTGCGGACCGAGCCGGCGAAGACGAGGATTCGTGGGATCACTGCCATTGGCCACCCTTGTTCGGGGACAGGTACAGGCAAGGGGAGCGCAAATCAACGGCTGGGTGAGGGAATGGGGGAGTAGGGCAGTAGGGCAGTAGGGGTAAGAAGTGGGAACAAGTCCGGGATTGAACTCGGCCCGTCCGTCCCCTACTGCCCTATTGCCTTATTCCCCTACTCCCCTCCCATCTAATGCGCCGCGCGCCGATAAATCCACAGCTGCGTCGGCGGGATGTTGCGGAAGATGAAATCGAAATGCTCGACCGTGTAGTCGCCGCGCCCGGCCGGGATCGGCGACAGCGGGCCATAGGTGAGCTGCACGATAGGCCGTCCGGCGGGAATGCGATCGAGCAGGCTTTCGACATAGGCGATGCGCCGGGCGACCGGGAAATTGAGCAGCGGCACGCCGGAGACGACCGAATCGAACACCATGTCGCGCTTGTCGCCGAGCGTGGCGTTGAGATTGAAGGCGTCTCCCTCGATCACGTTGACGCCGGGATAGAGCCCGCGCAGATGGCGCACGAAGTCGGTCGAATATTCGACCGCGTAGAGGTTTTCGGGCTTCACGCCCTGAGCGAGGATGGCGCGGGTGATGACGCCGGTGCCGGGGCCGACCTCGAGCACAGGCAGGCCGGATCTCGGATTGACGATCGACGCCATCTTGCGGGCGGTGATGGAACTGGTGGGAACGATCGAGCCGACCGTCTTCGGCTTGTCGATCCAGCCTTTGAAGAACTTCAGCTCGTCGTCGAATTTTTCGGCCAGCGCTTTGCGCAACCCGGGACTACGTGCCATCACGAGCTCTCCTCAATGCTCCGCCCCCGACCCGCTACTTAGCAGGTGGGTGGGACAAGGCAAGGCGTCAAGCTGGCATAAGGTGTTGATGACGCTTGGGAAGCGGATCGCGCCTTCCCATGCCGTGCGAAATGCGGGGCTGCGGCGGTCAGCTCTCGCCGAACGATTCGAAGAAGTCCTTCATGCGCGCGAAGAAGCCGCTCGACTGGGGCGAATTATCCTTCGAGGAGAGTTGCTCGAACTCTTCCAGCAATTCGCGCTGGCGGCGCGTCAGGTTCTGCGGCGTCTCGACCGCCGTCTGGATATAGAGGTCGCCGACATTGGGCTGGCGCAGCACCGGCATGCCCTTGCCCTTCAAGCGGAACTGGCGGCCGTTCTGGGTGCCTTCCGGCACCTTCACCTTGGTTTGCGTGCCGTCGAGCGTGGTGACCTCGAAGGAACCGCCAAGGGCGGCCGTCGTCATCGAGATCGGCACCTTGCAATAGAGATCGGCGCCGTCGCGCTGGAAGAATTCGTGCGGCTTGACCGCGAGGAAGATATAGAGGTCGCCGGACGGTCCGCCGCGCAGGCCCGCCTCGCCCTCATTGGCAAGCCGGATGCGGGTGCCGTCCTCGATGCCGGCCGGGATGTTGACCGACAGCGAGCGCTCCTCGGTGACGCGGCCCTGGCCGGCGCATTTCGGGCAGGGATCCTTGATCGTCTGGCCGCGGCCCTGGCATTGCGGGCAGGTGCGCTCGATCGAGAAGAAGCCTTGCGTGGCGCGCACCTTGCCGTGGCCGTGGCACATGGCGCAGGTCACCGGCTGCGTGCCGGGCTTGGCGCCGCTGCCGGAGCATTCCGAGCAGGAGATGGAAGCCGGCACGTGGATCTGCGCGGTCTTGCCGGAGAAAGCTTCTTCCAGCGTGATTTCCATGTTGTAGCGCAGGTCGGCTCCGCGCTCGCGACCGCCGGAGGAACGGCGCTGCCGGCCGCCCATCATGTCGCCGAAAATATCCTCGAAGATGTCGGCGAAGCCGCCCGCGCCGAAGCCGTGCGCGGCGCCGTTCATGCCGCCCTCGAAGGCAGCGTGGCCGAAGCGGTCATAGGCGGCCCGCTTCTGCGGGTCCTTTAGCGTCTCGTACGCTTCGTTGATTTCCTTGAACTTGTGCTCGCAGGCATGGTCGCCGGGGTTGCGGTCGGGATGGAACTGCATGGCGAGCTTGCGGAAAGCGCTCTTGAGTTCCTTGTCGTCGGCGCCTTTTTGCACGCCCAGCGTTTCGTAGAAATCAGCTTTCATTTTTTCCCGCTGTCCGGATGCTCAATGTCTTCAAGCATTGTTGGCAATTTTTGCCGGCATGGTCTTGGATTTAGGAGCGATGTTTCCCGGATGCTAGTGCCAGGCCGGGCCAGCTCCGGGTTTTTCCGTCACTTTTTCGATTCGGGTTGCAAAAAAGCCCGGCCTTGCGCCGGGCTTTTGCACTCATTCGCCGTCAGCCGGCTCAGGCCGACTTCTTCTTGTCGTCGTCTTCGTCGATTTCCTCGAAGTCGGCGTCGACCACGTCCGAATCCTTGGCGGCATCCGCCTTGGCATCGGCTTCGGCCGCTTCCTTCTGCGAGGCCTCGTACATGGCCTGGCCGAGCTTCATCGAAACCTCGGCGAGCGACTGCGACTTGGCCTCGATGTCGGCCGGATCGTCGCCCTCGGCAGCAGTCTTAAGCGCGGCGATTGCGTCCGAGATCGCGGTGCGGTCAGCCTCCGAGACCTTGTCGCCATAGTCCTTGAGCGACTTCTCGGACGAATGCATCAGCGCCTCGGCCTGGTTGCGGGCCTCGACGAGGGCACGGCGCTTCTTGTCCGTCTCGGCGTTGGCCTCGGCGTCCTTCACCATCTTCTCGATATCGGCGTCGGACAGACCGCCCGAAGCCTGGATGCGGATCTGGTGCTCCTTGCCGGTGCCCTTGTCCTTGGCCGAGACGTTGACGATGCCGTTGGCGTCGATGTCGAAGGTGACCTCGATCTGCGGCACGCCGCGCGGAGCCGGCGGGATGCCGACCAGGTCGAACTGGCCGAGCAGCTTGTTGTCCGCCGCCATTTCGCGCTCGCCCTGGAAGACGCGGATCGTCACCGCCGACTGCGAATCCTCGGCGGTCGAGAAGGTCTGGCTCTTCTTGGTCGGGATCGTCGTGTTGCGCTCGATCAGCCTGGTGAACACGCCACCCAGCGTCTCGATGCCCAGCGACAGCGGCGTCACGTCGAGCAGCAGGACATCCTTGACGTCGCCCTGCAGCACGCCGGCCTGGATGGCGGCGCCGAGCGCCACGACCTCATCCGGATTGACGCCCTTGTGCGGCTCCTTGCCGAAGAACTGCTTCACGATCTCCTGGATCTTGGGCATGCGGGTCATGCCGCCGACCAGGACCACTTCGTCGATCTCCGCGGCCTTCAGGCCGGCATCCTTGAGCGCCGCCTTGCAGGGCTCGATGGTGCGCTGCACGAGGTCCTCGACCAGGCTTTCGAACTTCGCCCGGGTAAGCTTCATCGTCAGGTGCTTCGGCCCGGTGGCGTCGGCGGTGATGAAGGGCAGGTTGATCTCGGTCTGCGTCGTCGACGACAGCTCGATCTTGGCCTTTTCCGCGGCTTCCTTGAGCCGCTGCAGGGCAAGCTTGTCGTTCTTCAGGTCGATGCCCTGTTCCTTCTTGAACTCGGCCGCCAGATATTCGACGAGCCGCATGTCGAAGTCCTCGCCGCCGAGGAAGGTGTCGCCATTGGTCGACTTCACCTCGAACACGCCGTCGCCGATTTCGAGCACCGAAATGTCGAAGGTGCCGCCGCCAAGGTCATAGACGGCGATGGTCTTGCCGTCCTTCTTTTCCAGGCCGTAGGCAAGTGCTGCGGCCGTCGGCTCGTTGATGATGCGCAGCACCTCGAGACCGGCGATTCGGCCGGCGTCCTTGGTCGCCTGGCGCTGAGCGTCGTTGAAATAGGCCGGAACGGTGATGACCGCCTTCTCGACCTTCTCGCCGAGATAGGCTTCCGCCGTCTCCTTCATCTTCTGCAGGATCATGGCCGAGATCTGGCTGGGCGACTGCTTCTTGCCGCCGGCCTCGACCCAGGCGTCGCCATTGTCGCCCTTGACGATCTTGTAGGGGACAAGCTTCTTGTCCTTCTCCGTCACCGGGTCGTCATAGCGGCGGCCGATCAGGCGCTTGACCGCGAAGATGGTGTTTTCCGGATTGGTGACCGCCTGGCGCTTGGCCGGCTGGCCGACGAGACGTTCGCCGTCGCTCGAGATGGCGACGATGGAAGGCGTCGTGCGCGCGCCTTCAGCGTTCTCGATCACCTTCGGGTCCTTGCCATCCATGATGGCGACACAGGAATTGGTGGTGCCGAGATCGATACCGATAACTTTTGCCATTGTTCTAGTCTCTCCTCTAAGCAGGCTCTCAGGACCCTTGAAAAGGCGTTCCGACGAAAGCCCCTGTTCACAAGAAATCCCGTCATGGTCCCGCTTTTCGGGCCCGGACGGCTGGCGCGTATATAAGAACAGGCGACACAAGGCGCAAGCATTCTGCGCAAGCTGTCTGTCGTCTTGGCAGCGACCGGAAGAAAGCTGCCACGCTTTGCGCCAAAGCCGCTCTCGGATCGGTCTATCCTGCTGTTCCAGCTTGGTTTTTTTGAAGCGGTGCCGCTTAGGCCGCGCGGAGCTGCCGACCGGCAAGGTCGGGACTTGCCGTTTCGGGCGTGACTTTCGGTCGCGAAAGAGCGGAAAATCGGCATTGCGGCGACCCCCCGCGCATCGGCGGCAAGCTATCGCGAGCACCTC
>NZ_RZTO01001089.1:0-1649 GCF_003997225.1 Mesorhizobium sp. M2C.T.Ca.TU.002.02.1.1 | reverse complement strand
AGTCTGGACTCGATTCTGGATATAGCCCTGCTGCAGACTGGCGAGCACGCCGCCCTCGGCCTCGATGCGCTGGAATTCCGCCCAGGCGGCGGCGCAGAGGTCGTTCGTCAGTGCCTCGACCGCGCCCGAGCCGCTCGCCGGATCGGCGACATGGCCGATATGGCTCTCCTCGGCCATGATGAGCTGCGCGTTGCGGGCGATGCGGCGGGCAAAGCCCGCCGGCAGCCCATGCGCGATCGTGTGCGGCAGGATCGAGATCGAATCGGCGCCGCCGGTCGCCGCCGCGAAGGCCGCGATCGCCGTGCGCAGGATGTTGGTCTCCGGGTCCGCCATGGTCATCATGCGGTAGGAGGTCTCGGCATGGATGCTGGCGGTCGAGGCCGGGATCGAGCAGGCTTCATGGATGCGCGCCCAGAGCTTGCGCAGCGCCCGCACCTTGGCCATCGACAGGAACTGGTCCTGGTCGACGCTGAGGGCGAAGCCGATATGGGGCGCCGCATAGACCAGCGGCTGGCGCGCCTTCTCGAACATCCTGAGATAGGACACGACAGAGGCCATCATCGTGCCGAGCTCCTGTGCCTCGGTGGCGCCGGCATTGTGGAAGACGCGCCCGTCGGCCTCGAGCAGCACGCCCGGCACACCCATCGAGAAGAAATGCGCCAGCGACTGCGGCATCGATTCCTGCAGCGCCTCGATCGAGGTGCGCAACCGCCCGGTTCCGGCGAAGATCGCCGCCGGGTCGATGCCGAAGGAGAGGTTGAGCTTGGTCGGGTCGGAGCGGCGTTTGCTCAGGAAAGCGAGCAGCCAGTCGGCCACGGCGCGGCTCCAGGGATGCGCGTCTATGCGCACCTGCACGCGGTTGAGCGGCACGCCGTCGAGCACCCTTTCCAGCGCTTCCGCGGTGCGCGGCAGGCCGTAGCCGAAGGCATTCGGCGCGCCCTCGAAGACAAGCGACAGGCCGGTGGCGCCTTGGGCGATGTCTTCCAGGGCCTGAGCGCCGGCCCGGGCGATGTCCGGGTCGTCGACACGCTGGCTGACGATCCAGGGCGTGGTCGGATTCGTGCGCGGCAACGGCTCGGCGGCCGTCGAGCGTTGGCTGAGCGGTTCGATGCGGATCCCGTCATCGGTGTGGGAGACGAGCTTTTCCTCGAAGGAACCGCCGGCAAGCGCCTTTTCCGCCAGCGCCTGCCAACGCTTGGCATCCGGGTTCGGAAGGTCGACATCCCTGGTCAAGGCGCCGGCGCCCATCGCTCTCCTCGCTTATCGGCCGCATCAGCCGGTCCAGCCAATCTAAGGTCAGGAACCGGATATCACAATGCGTCATCCGGCCGGGTTCTCTCGCGGCCAGCCAATCGATTGCCAAACAAGCGCGGAATCCGCAAGCGCCAAGAGCCAAATTCGGGTGTGCCGCAAAATCGATACTGGGCATTGCCGCATGCGACGAGCGTTACTATACCTCCGGGTGAGGCCCCTTGAGCGGAACAGATTGCGGAGACCGGATATGGTTGACGAGACCAGCATCTTCATCGGCGCCAGCCGCAAGCCCGACGATTCCTATCAGCGCGCGGAGGAGCTGCTGCTGCGCTACGGCAATCGCCACGGCCTTGTCACCGGGGCTACGGGCACCGGCAAGACGGTCAGCCTGCAGG
>NZ_RZTO01001088.1:0-1658 GCF_003997225.1 Mesorhizobium sp. M2C.T.Ca.TU.002.02.1.1 | reverse complement strand
GACCTTGCGCGTCATCGCGAAAAAAGGTCGCGCCGGTTTTTATGAAGGCGCGGTCGCCGACGATCTGGTCGGCCGGCTGCGCGCGCTCGGCGGTCTGCACACGCTCGACGATTTCGCCGCCACCAAGGGCGACTACCGGACCCCGGTCGGCACCTCCTATCGCGGCTACGACATCCACCAGATGCCGCCCAACAACCAGGGCTTGACCGCGCTTTTGATGCTGAACCTGCTTTCGGGCTTCGAGCTGGGCAAGTTCGATCCGGGCGCCGCCGCGCGCCTGCACCTCGAGATCGAGGCAGGGCGTCTGGCCTACCAGGACCGCGACGCGTTTGTCGCCGACCAGGATCATGTCGACGTGCCGGTCAAAGCGCTGCTCTCCGGCGCCTATGCCGACCGCTTGCGCGCCGCGATCGACCCCGAGCGCGCCATGACGCATCTGCCGCGTCTCGATCTTCCGGGCAGCGACACGGTCTATATCAGCGTCGTCGACCGCGACCGCAACGCGGTGAGCTTCATCAACTCGACCTATTATTCCTTCGGCAGCGGTGTCGTTGGCCCCAAGACAGGGGTCGTTTTGCAGAACCGGGGCTCCAGCTTCCGCCTCGATCCGAAGCACCCGAATGCAATTGCGCCCGGCAAGCGGCCGATGCACACGATCATGCCGGGCATGATGACGAAGGATGGCCGTGCCATGATGCCCTTCGGCGTCATGGGCGGCGGCTACCAGCCCTTCGGCCATGTGCATCTTTTGACCAACATGATCGACTTTGGCATGGACCCGCAGCAGGCGATCGACGCGGCCCGCGTCTTCTATAACCACGACGTCGTCGAGGCCGAGCGAAGCGTGCGCGCCGATGCGATCGAAGGTCTGCGTCGGCTTGGCCATCAGGTGGTCGAGTCCGGTCATCCGCTGGGCGGCGGGCAGGCGGTGCTCATCGATTGGGAAAAGGGCACGCTGACCGGCGCTTCCGATCCGCGCAAGGACGGCCTGGCGCTCGGATATTGAGAAGGCCTTTGCTGGACATCGGCCGATCGTTCGAAACATAGTCTGGAACCATGACAAACAGCGAAAACGCCACCGATCTTGCCCATCGCCTTGCACCTGGAGCCGACAACGCGCCGGCCATCGCCGCGCCCGAGCGAACGGCCCTCTCGCATGGCGGACTGCGCCGCCTGATCAGCGATACCGTGGCGCGCTTGAACGCGCTGGGCATCGGCCGTGGCGATCGGGTCGCCATCGTGCTGCCCAACGGCCCGGAGATGGCCACGGCCTTCATCGCCGTGGCGGCCGCCGCGTCCACCGCGCCGCTCAATCCGGCCTACCGGGTCGACGAGCTCGATTTCTATCTGAGCGATATCGGCGTCAAGGCGATCCTCGTCGGCAAGGACGAGCAGGGCCCTTCGGTCGAAGTCGCCGGGCGCCTCGGCATCCCGGTGCTGCGGCTGGTGGTGCCGGAAGGCGCGCCGGCCGGCGCCTTCACGATCGAGGGCGATCCGGTCGGATCACCAGTCGCATCCGGGCTGGCCGCCGATGGCGATGTCGCACTTCTTCTGCACACATCCGGCACCACCTCGCGTCCGAAACTGGTGCCGCTCAGCCACGCCAACCTCGCCGCCTCGGCAGCCCATATCGGGGCGACGCTCGGCCTGACGCCGGC
>NZ_RZTO01001087.1:0-1661 GCF_003997225.1 Mesorhizobium sp. M2C.T.Ca.TU.002.02.1.1 | reverse complement strand
CGGGACCAGTTGGTCCAACGTTACCATCTCGAGCGCGGTCTGTTCGGGGGCGGGTCGCTTCAACATGACCCAGTGAATCAAAAACCCCCGGCTAACGCCAGGGGTTTGTCAGCAGTCTGAGCCCGCCATTCGGCGGGCTTTTCTTTTACGGGTCGCCTCACAGCGGATTTTGCCTAATCTAAATTAGGACGGTTGTTGCTGCTTCTGTTCGACCGGATGCACCTTTCCGGCCCGCGTCAGTCGCGCCATGACCGCGGTCATCTGATTGTAGAGATCGACGAAGCCTGACGGCGGCATCGACAGTTGCCCGACGACGACGCGATTGATGTTCGCGCGCTCCGCGGCATCGATGCGATCCGAGTAGAGGGTAAGGCGCAGCACGTCCTGGCGGAAACTTATGGCTAGCGCGCCGTCGCAAAAAATCTCCGGCGCATCGGGCCGGTCGATGATCTTTTCGACGCGCTGGTTCATATCGGACCTCTTTGCCTTTTCTTGAATTTGGTCGCGCGAGCCCGGTGTCGAACGCCTCCGGCGCCAGGGATCGAGGGCGAGATGAGCTCGCCCCCGATCGGTGTTTGCATGAGATTCGCGCGCGGCTTCATCAAACGTGGAGCTGCAGGTAGCTGCCCGAATAATTCAGCACGGACGAGATGATGCCGAAATGATCGCCCTCGTCCTGCGTCGTCAGAACGTTCGACTGGTTCAACGACATCATCATATTGTTGCCGGTGGCCCCATCGGTCGTGGCGTTCATGTCGGCAAAGATCTGGGCGCCGGACGGCACGCCGTTGACGGTGTTCTGCCAGGCGGCGCTGCTTGCCTTGACGGTTTTGGTGAAGCCGTCTTTGCCCGGTTCCGTGGCGTTGTTGTAGTTGAGGATATAAGGGTCGGCATTTGTTATCTGGCCGTCTCCGTTGAAGTCGGTATGCGTCACGCCGCCATTTGCGATCAGCCAGTCGGCGATGTTGGCAATCATGCCCGCCGGCGCGCTGAAGTTCGGGACACCGGCATCATTGAGCAGCGTGGTGATCGCATAGCGGACGAAATCGCCGAGCTTGTCGCCGCCGGTGCCGTTGGCCCCGCCGACGATCTCGCGGGCATCATCCCATTCGATCACCAGGGACTTGCCGCTTGCATCCGTGAACACCAGATCCTTGTGGTTGTCGTGATCGACGTCGAGATTCCCGGGTAGGTTCTTGGCGATGTCGGGGTCCGAGATCGTGCCGGCGGCGGCGAGCTTGGAAGCGAGCGAAACACCGTTGCCGTCGATGCCGCCATTGCTGGTGTCGGTTCCGAGGATCGGAGCATCCCAGACATATTCATGATTGTACCAGAAGCCCGGGGTGAGCCCGAGGGCGCCAAGCTCATGGTTGCCGAAGGTCAGAGCGTCGCCGACATTGACTTCGGTGTGCGTGCCAAGCGGTCCTTCTTCTCCGCTGACTGCGACGAGCTCCTGCCCACTTAGGACAGTTACCGTCGTGGTGGCGTCGCCGATGCCGTCCTTGTTGTGATCGACAGTCGCACCCCAGGTCGTTCCATCCGTGAAAAGCTCGCTGACCGTGTAGGTTCCCGGACGAAGGTTCTCGAACGAGAAGTAGCCGTTTGCATCGGTCGTGGTCGTAACGGTGTCCACCGTGCCGTTGCCGTCTACATCACCCACC
>NZ_RZTO01001086.1:0-1665 GCF_003997225.1 Mesorhizobium sp. M2C.T.Ca.TU.002.02.1.1 | reverse complement strand
GCATAGACGTACACTGCTGGCCCTGGCGCTGTTCACCGGGCTGACCGCGCCTTCGATGGCGCTCGCCGCCGACGACACGATCAAGATCGGCCTGCTCGCCACTTTCGAGGGGCCGTTCACGGTGCTCGGCGAGGACGGCGAACGCGGCGCCATGACGGCGATCGCCGAGACCAACGGCACCGTCGCCGGCAAGAAGATCGAGATCGTCAAGGGCTCGTCGGACGCCTCGCCCGACAGCGCGGTGCGCGCGGCGCGCAAGCTGGTCGAGCAGGACGGCGTGAAGGTGCTGGTCGGTCCGCTTTCGGGCGATGAAGGCCTCGCCGTCAAGGACTACGCCAAGACCAAGCCGGACGTGACGTTCATCAACGGCACCTCGGCCGCGCAGGACACGACGCTGCGCAATCCGGCCGAGAACTTCTTCCGCTTCTCCACCGACGGGGCGCAGTGGATGGCCGGCCTCGGCACCTATGCCTTCAACGACAAGGGCTACAAGAAGGTCGCGACCGTCGCGGAGGATTACTCCTTCCCCTACACGCAGGTCTTCGGCTTCATGGCCGAGTTCTGCAAGGCCGGCGGGCACGTGCCATCGAAATCCTGGGTGCCGATCGGCAACAAGGATTTTTCTTCGGTCATCGCGGCGATCCCCGAGGATGTCGACGCCATCTATGTGGCGCTCGGCGGCGCCGACGCCGTCAACTTCCTGACCCAATACCAGCAGGCCGGGGGCACGGCCCCGCTGATCGGCGGCTCGATCACCGTCGACCAGACCGTGCTGACCTCGAAAGGCAAGCTGCGCGACGTGCTCAAGGGCACGCCCTCGGCCGGACCGACCGCCGACACCAACGACGCGCCGGCCTGGAAGTCGTTCGTCACGGCCTATGCGAAGCAGCCGGGCGCCTTCCCTTCGCCGTCGCTCTTCGCCCATGGCTACTATGTGAACATGAAGGCGACGCTTTTGGCGCTCGACCAGGTCGGCGGCGACGTCTCCGACGGCGGCAAGAAGCTGCGCGAGGCCTTGTCTAAGCTGTCCTTCGACACGCCGACCGGCAAGGTGTCGCTCGACAAGAACCGCAATGCCGTCGCCGACATCTTCCTGACCGAGGTCACCGAAGGGTCGGACGGCAATCTCCTGAACAAGCTGGTCAAGGTCGTGCCGCAGGTCAACCAGACGCTCGGCATTCCCGAGGGCGAGTTCATGAAGCTCGGCGCGGTCAACCGCGACAATCCGAGCTGCCCGTAACGGTACCTGCAAGAGCATCGTCAGTGACCGAAAACCTGGCCGCGAACCGTCTGCAGAGCTCCGGTGCCTACGCGCTGGAGCTCGATGGCGTTGCGCGGCATTTCGGAGCGCTGGTGGCGCTTTCGGGCATCGACATGAGGATCGCGGCCGGCGAGCGGCGCGCGGTCCTCGGCTCCAACGGCGCCGGCAAGACCACGCTCTTCAACGCCGTGACCGGCGACTTCCTGCCGACCGCCGGACGCATCCGCTTCTTTGGCGAAGACATCACCGACCTGCCGCCGCATGAGCGCATCCGCCGCGGCCTGCGCCGCACCTATCAGATCTCGCAGCTGTTCAAGGGCTTGTCGGTCCTTGATTCCATCTTTCTCGCCTGCCGCGGCGGATGCGCTCATGCGGCGGCAGGTCGGTGATGTCTTCGCCAAAGA
>NZ_RZTO01001085.1:0-1666 GCF_003997225.1 Mesorhizobium sp. M2C.T.Ca.TU.002.02.1.1 | reverse complement strand
ATCCTATGCTGGATGAGCGAGTTGACCACTTCGGTCCAGGCTGCGACCTCGACGATCAGCTCGACAGCCGGATATTTGGCATGGAAAGCGGCGATCGCCTCATCAAGCGGCGGCGCGACGAGGTTGGAGACCAACATCACTCGCAAATGTCCGCGTATCTCGGACTTGAGGTCCGAGAGCTTCGCCGGGATTTCACGGATCGCGCCGGCGAATTCCCGGCAGTGCTCGGCAAGAATGCGGCCCTCCTCCGTCAGCTCGAAGCCGGTCGGGCCACGATGGCAGAGCGTGACGCCAAGCCTCTCCTCCAGGCGCCGCAGCGCGAGGCTCAGCGCCGGCTGCTTGCGGTTAAGCTCCTGCGCCGCCTTGGTCACCGAGCGAGCATTGGCGATCTCATGGAAGAACTTCAGCAGGTTCCAGTCGAGATTCCTGGCGAATTGCGGTCCGCGAACCGCCTGATCCGACTGTCTGCGCCCCAACGCCTGCTCCTGAAGCCACTTCGCCAGCCGCCCGTTGCGGCAAGACCCGGCAAGTTAAGCCGATATTTTCGGAGGCGGCAAAGCCCTTTGCCTTCAAACGGTAGCGTCGGCTTGCTTCGCCATCTTGCCGGCGAGCGCGGCCTGCTCGACAAGCGCCGCCACCTCATCGGCGACAACGCTGACCGGGGTACGGTCGCGGGTGGCGCGGGCGATCACCATCAGGCCTTCGAGCGAGGATTCGACCAACAGCGCCAGCGCCTGCGCGCGCCGCTCCGGCACCCCTGCCCTGACGAATGCCTGGCGCAGCAATCCGATCCACTGCTCGAAGGCCGAGCGGCAGATCTCGGCCAGGTCCGGAACGTTGTTCGGCGCGTCGAGCACGACCGGCGCCACCGGGCAGCCGAGCGAGAATTCGTTCTCCTCCAGCATGCGCGCGACCGACTGGTAGATGTGGCGGACGGCAACGGCGGGGTCGCTTTCCATCGACAGCGCCGCGCCCAGCCGCTCGGTCACGTCGGCGACGCTGGCGCGCGTCACCTCGATGACAAGCTGGTCCTTGCCGCCGGGGAAATGGAAATAGAGCGAGCCGCGCGGCGCGCCGCTGGCGCTCAAGATGTCGTTCAGAGACGTGCCGTGATAGCCGCGCTGACGGATGAGCAGCGCCGTCGCCTCGACCATGCGGGTGCGTGTGTCCGTCGCCATGTCGACCTCTCGAATGTCAACCTCTGTCAGGAGTGCGCATTATAGGGCTTGCCCATAATATGACAATCGGTCTACATAATATGTAAATCGGTCTACATATTTTGGAGGCAGAAAATGCGGGCTTATCGGCTCGACGAATTCGGCGACGTCGAGAAGCTGTCGATGCGCGAGGTACCAATGCCCGAGCCAGGGGCAAACCAGATCCTGGTGCGTGTTCGCGCCACCTCGCTCAACCGCCGCGACACGATGATCCTCAACGGCACCTATCCGCTCACGCCACGCGCGGGCATCGTGCCGCTGAGCGACGGCGCCGGCGAAGTGGTGGCCGTGGGCGACGGCGTGACGCGCTTTGCTGTCGGCGACCGCGTCACCGGCAGCTACTTCGCGCGCTGGATCGACGGCCGCATGCATCCAGGCATCGTCGACCAGCTCGGCTGCACGCTGAACGGCATGCTCTCGGAATATGCGCTGCTCGACGAGCAATGGGC
>NZ_RZTO01001084.1:0-1668 GCF_003997225.1 Mesorhizobium sp. M2C.T.Ca.TU.002.02.1.1 | reverse complement strand
GACTTGCGATCCGGTCGGCGGCCTGGTGCAGGTGCCTTGCATCGAGCGCAATGCGCTGGGCGCGGTGAAGGCCGTGACCGCCGCGTCCTTGGCCATCAAGGGCGACGGCACGCATTTCGTGCCGCTCGACGCCGCGATCGAGACCATGCGCCAGACCGGCCTCGACATGAACGAGAAATACAAGGAAACCAGCCTCGGCGGGTTGGCGGTGAACGTGGTGGAGTGCTGAGGTCTCACGAAGACCCCGGACTGGCCCTGTGGAGAAGTCGCTCAAGGCGTTGACGCGCCGACCCTTGCGGCTAAATCTTGAGCCATGTCACTCAATCTTATCAAATTGTGCGTCGGCTGCGACAGCGTCGAAGATCTCGAGGAGTGGATCGCCTTCCGCCTCGACGAGCGGCGCCGCGCCGGCGAGCCGGCCGAGCATTGGCACACCACCCGCATGATGCCGACGCGCGGCGCGGAAATCACCGATGGCGGCTCGCTTTACTGGGTGATCAGGGGCAGCGTGCAGTGCCGGCAGCTGATCACAGAGATCAGGCCCTTTACCGACGATGAAGGCATCGGCCGCTGCCATCTGGTGCTCGATCCCGAGGTCGTGCGGACGGACTGGCAGCCTCGGCGCGCGTTCCAGGGCTGGCGTTACCTCAAGCCCGCCGATGCGCCGGCCGATCTCGGCAAGGGCAGGGCGGCACTCGCCGAGATGCCGCCGAAGCTCAGGCTGGAACTCGCCGAACTCGGCCTGCTTTAGCGCGTTTCACCGTTTCACGGAAACGGCGAACCGCTCTATCCGTTTGTTTTTCGCAATTCCGGACGGAAAACCGCTCACACTTTTCCTGGAATTGCCCTGCGCTTTGCGGGCGCCCCGGCGCTGGCCCTTCGGCTCGCCTGATGTGGGACTTGCAAGCGCCAGACCTT
Organism: Mesorhizobium sp. M2C.T.Ca.TU.002.02.1.1; assembly: GCF_003997225.1. Classification (NCBI taxonomy): domain Bacteria; kingdom Pseudomonadati; phylum Pseudomonadota; class Alphaproteobacteria; order Hyphomicrobiales; family Phyllobacteriaceae; genus Mesorhizobium; species Mesorhizobium sp. M2C.T.Ca.TU.002.02.1.1. The sequence goes on along the minus strand of NZ_RZTO01001084.1, from coordinate 750 downwards.
GGTCCCATCCTATTTCTATGCTCAGTCATCTCTATGGCGGCGCTAATCGATGGGCGTGATCCTTGCTTTGGCAGCGGTGCTCGTGGTGCTTTTCGGCGCCGCGTTGCTCTTTGTGCGCGCGGATGCGGCAAGGATGGCCGACGGTCTGAGATCGCTTGGGCCGGCCTTCCTTGGGCTGGTCGGCGCACCCATGCTGATCTTCGGCCGCAGCCTTATCGGCGGATTGCTTTTGCTCGCGGCACTGGCCTGGGTCGGCTGGATACGAACGAGGCGGCCGGCGGCAAGGGCCGCGGCGTCCAAACACTCGACGGTGCGTACCGCCGCTCTCGAAATGGACCTCGACCATGACAGCGGCAAGCTCGAGGGTCTTGTTCTGGCAGGGCGTTATGAAGGCAAGATGCTTGGGGCCATGGGGCTGACGGACCTGCGCCAGCTTCATGGCGAGCTCAACCCCGATCTGGAGAGCCGCCAGCTTCTAGAGACGTATCTTGACGGCCGTTTTCCCGTCTGGCGCAAGGACGCGCAGCCGCACGGTGGCGAAGGGCTGGGTGTTGCGCCAGGTGCGGGCGCCATGACTAAGGAGGAGGCCTACAAGGTCCTTGGTCTTGAAGCGGGGGCTGCCGCGGCGGATATCCGCAAGGCGCACCGCCGCCTGATGCAGCGCCTGAACGCCGATGTCGGCGGTACGTCTGTCCTGGCGGCGCGGATCAATGAAGCCAAGGACGTCTTGCTCTCCAATCACGATTAGTC
>NZ_RZTO01001083.1:0-1674 GCF_003997225.1 Mesorhizobium sp. M2C.T.Ca.TU.002.02.1.1 | reverse complement strand
GCCATCTTGTGGCCGGGCTCGATCACGGCAGTCGCGGCGGCGCCGCCCGGCAATGGCGTTCCGATTTCGATGCGCCCATTGGCAACGGCGACATTATCGGAGGGGGAGAGAAGGATGATGTTTGCAACGGTCACGGGCGGCTGTCCTGGGTGATCCTGGGAATGCGGGCGGATTGACTTGCGCCCGTTTAAAGGTAATGTCTTTTATCGGGAAAAAACATTTTTGCGTCAATTGTTTTTTCGCTGCAGGTGGCGCGCATCCTATAGATGCCCGAGCCTGCCCGTTTGGCAAGCCGGCGAAAAACGTTCCGCTTTTCGGAGGCTTGCGCTAGGAGACCGATCATATCGCGCTTCCGGTCAGCCGCCGCAAGCGTTGGGGGATACGGGGCATGTCGAAGAGCAACAACGTCTACAAGGACGCTTTCAACCGCTGTCTGCGACTGCTCGACGAAACCAAGAGCCTGCCTTCGGAACCGGAGCTCGGCACGCTGCTCGGCGTCAGCCGCACCACGGTGCGCAGCATTCTTTCGCGCATGGAAGAAACCGGGCTGATCGCCTGGAACAAGCGCAGCAAGACGGTGCTCAGGGCGCCACGGCCGGAGGATTTCTTCCCCGAGGAGGAGACCGATTCGCTGGCCGAGATCATCGAGCGCTCCTTCATGCGGCGCTTGCTGGCTGAGGGCGCCGAGGCCGGCATGCAGATCAACGAGCTGGAGCTGGCGCGCGAGATCGGCGTCGGCACCACCAGCGTGCGCGAGTTCCTGATCCGCTTCTCGCGCTTCGGGCTAATCGAGAAGCGGCGCAACAGCCATTGGGTGCTGAAGGGGTTCACGCGCGCCTTCGCGCTGGAGCTGACCGAGATCCGCGAGATGTTCGAGCTGCGCTCGGCGGCGGCTTTTGCCGCGCTGCCGGAGGATAGCGCGGTGTGGGCCGATCTCGACCGGCTGGAGGTCGAGCATCGCCAGCTCGCCAGCGAGATCGCCACGCGCTTCAACGAATTCTCCGAGCTCGACGAGCGCTTCCACCGGCTGATCCACCGCGCCTCGCACAACCGCTTCATCGTCGACTTCTACGATGTGATCGCGATGATCTTCCACTACCACTACCAATGGAACAAGGCCGAGGAGCGCCAGCGCAACGAGGTCGCCGTGCAGGAGCATCTTGCCTATATCGCGGCGCTGAAATCGCGCGATCCCGGCAAGGTTGACGCCGCCTGCCGCAAGCATTTGAAGTCGGCGCGCCAGACGCTGCTGAGCTCGATTCCCGAAGGACGGCAGGCGCAGCCCGCCTAGGGTCTGTTGAGATTCAGGTCAGGCCGGCATCACCTGAATCTCAACAGACCCATAAGAACAGACACGTCGTGCCGTGTTGCCGCAGCGCGGTTTTGCCGATTTTCCGGCCGCATCGTCCATGTTAGGGTCGATCAAGTTTCCGGGAGAGGCTTGGCGTTGGATATAAGGCTGAAACGATGGAGCATGCCGGCCGCGTTCGTCGCGGGGCTGCTTCTGTTGCTTCAGTCCTGTCTCGGCGCTTTCGCCTTCGGCGCGCCGTCGCAGCTCGACGCCTTCGGCAACGTCATCTGCACGCATGAAGGGGCCGTAAAACTACCCGGTGGGGATCCCCACCAGCAGCACATGCCGGCCTGCTGCTCGCTCGGCTGCAGCATGGTTTCGCC
>NZ_RZTO01001082.1:0-1681 GCF_003997225.1 Mesorhizobium sp. M2C.T.Ca.TU.002.02.1.1 | reverse complement strand
CGCCAAGGCCGAGGCCAAGATGGGTGTGACCGGCACCAACAACTGGCCGCGGCTGCCGGGCAACAACAATTTCAAGGTGCTCAAGGCCGGCGCCGACAAGCTCGGCTACAAGGAATGCCACACCGGCAACATGGCCATCAATTCGGTGGAGCGCGACGATCGCAATTCCTGCCAGCAGACCGGCTTTTGCTTCCAGGGCTGCAAATGGGGCGCCAAATGGTCGACGCTCTACACCGAGATCCCGAAGGGCGAGGCGACCGGGCATCTGGAGGTGCGGCCGAACTCGATGGCGATCAAGATCAACCATGACGCTTCAGGCAAGGTGACCGGCGTCGTCTATGCCGACAAGGACGGCAAGCTGCAGGAGCAGAAGGCCCGCATCGTCGCGGTCGCCGGCAATTCGATCGAGAGCCCGCGCCTGTTGCTCAACTCGGAGTCGTCCAAATTCCCGCACGGGCTTGCCAACTCGTCGGGACAGGTGGGCAAGAACTACATGCGTCACACCACCGGCTCGGTCTATGCCATCTTCGACAAGCCGGTGCACATGTATCGCGGCACCACCATGGCCGGCATCATCCGCGACGAGGCGCGCCACGATCCGTCGCGCGGCTTCGTCGGCGGCTATGAGATGGAGACGCTGTCGCTCGGCCTGCCGTTCATGGCGGCCTTCCTGAACCCGGGCGGCTGGGGCCGTTCCTTCACCACGGCGCTCGACCACTATGACCATATGGCGGGCCTGTGGATCGTCGGCGAGGACATGCCGCGCGAGGAGAACCGCATCACGCTGCACAAGGATGAGAAGGACGAGCACGGCATGCCGATTGCCGACGTCCATTTCGACGACCATCCCAACGACGAGGCCATGCGCAACCATGCCTACAGCCAGGGCCAGGCGCTCTATGCCGCGGTCGGCGCGACCAGGACCTTCCCGACGCCGCCTTATCCCTCGACCCATAATCTCGGCACCAACCGGATGAGCGAGAAGCCGGAGGACGGCGTCGTCAACAAGCATGGCCAGTCGCACGACATCAAGAACCTGTTCGTTTCCGACGGCAGCCAGTTCACCAGCGGCGCGGCGGAAAACCCGACGCTGACCATCGTGACGCTGGCGATCCGCCAGGCCGACTACATCGCAGCCCAGATGTCGGCCAAAACTATTTGACCTCCCGACTGCCTGCTGGCGCGGGACCCGTGAGGGTTCCGCGCCTTTTTTATATGAACCTGCGGGCTACCTTCTGGTGCAGGTCGAGGCCGTGAAGGCGCCGTCCTGCTGCTTCATGATGATGTCGAAGGAGGGGCCGCTCGGGTCGTCCAGCGTCGCCTGGGTCATCGAGATCGAATTGCCGCCGCTGGTGTAGCCGCCGAGCGGACCTAGCCAGGTGATCTCGCCATTGGGGTTCATCTGGTAGTTGTAAGGCGGCGGCGGAGCGCCGAAGGTCACCGGGCCGCTGTAGAGGCTGCCCTTGATGGTGATCTCGCCGAGATCGAGGAACAGGCCGAGCAGGTAGACCTCGCAGTGATAGACGCCGTCCGGCAACTTGCCGTCGGCGAAATCGGCGCGGGCGCCGCCTGCGGCGGATATCAGAAGCAGGAAAGTCAAGATCGTTCGGAGGGCCATGACGTCGCTCGTTTACACGGCGACCTTGCCCCATTTCGCCATGAGCCTGCAACAGGGCCAGTT
>NZ_RZTO01001081.1:0-1683 GCF_003997225.1 Mesorhizobium sp. M2C.T.Ca.TU.002.02.1.1 | reverse complement strand
CATTATAACTCAAATAATTCGTTGGAAAGATCGATTTTGGAATGGCATTTCGGCGGCGAAAGCGCCTGGAGAATTCAATTGTCTTTCCTGCCCGCCACCGCGAACGATCTTCCAAACGGCCTGAACCCGGCCAATGCCGAACGCAAGCGCCCTGCCCTGACCGCGATCTCGGCCGGCGTTGTGCCGGGGCTGGTGCTGGTGGCGATGATCACCAGCGTCGCCTATTCGGCGCGCGGCTTTTCCGGCCTCACCTTGTTCAGCCCGATGATCCTGGCCGTCGTCGCCGGCATGATCTATTCAAACGTGCTCGGCATGCCCGCTCACGCCAAGGCCGGCATCGCCTTCGCGCAAAAGCGCCTGCTGCGCTTCGCCATCGTGCTGCTGGGCTTCCAGCTCACGCTCGGCCAGGTGGCGGGCATCGGCCTCGGCGGTGTCGGCGTCGTCGCCGCCACGCTCGGCGCCACCTTCCTCTTCACCGTCACGCTCGGCCGGCTGATCGGTGTCGACCGCAAGCTCGCGCAGCTCATCGCCGCCGGCACCTCGATCTGCGGCGCTTCGGCCATCGTCGCCACCAACATCGTCACCGATGCGCGCGACGAGGACGTAACCTACGCCGTTGCCGCCATCACGCTGTTCGGCACTATCGCCATGCTGGGCTTCCCGCTGCTGGCGCCGGTCTTCGGCCTCGACCAGCACGCCTTCGGCCTGTGGGCGGGCGCCTCGATCCATGAGGTGGCGCAGGTGATCGGCGCCGGCTTCCAGAACGGAACGCTTGCCGGCGAGACGGCGACCGTCGCCAAGCTGACACGCGTCGCCATGCTGGCGCCGATGGTGATCGCGCTCGGCCTGATGGCGCGCCGCGGCAACACCGATGCTTCCGGCGCCAAACCGCCGATGCCCTGGTTCGTGGTTGCTTTCGTCGCGGTCGTGGCGCTGAACAGCCTAGCCGCGATCCCGGTGCAGATCCATTCGGCGATAGCTTTGGCCGCACAGATCATGCTGACCATGGGGCTCGCCGCCATGGGCCTGCAGGCCGACATTTCCGAGCTGCGCTCGCGCGGCCTGCGGCCGCTGATGCTGGCCTTCTCGGCCTTCCTCTTCATCGGCTGCTTCAGCCTGATGCTGGTGAAGCTCGCCTGAGGCAGGCCGGGACCGGCCTCATCCCTCAGTCTTCGCCATCGTCCTCGAATTCACACGCCGCGACATAGATCGCGGCGAGTTTCTCGATGCCGGCCTGGTCTTCCTTGTCGAAGCGTCCGGGCAGCGGGCTGTCGAGGTCGAGCACGCCGAACGCGCCCTCGGCGTCGCGCAAAAGCACGACCAGCTCGGAGCGCGAATCGGCGTCGCAGGCGATGTGGCCGGGAAATTCGTTGACGTCCTTGACCAGCATCGACATGTCGAGCTCGATGGCCTTGCCGCAGACACCCTTGCCGACGGCGATGCGCACGCAGGCGGGCTTACCCTGGAAGGGCCCAAGCACCAGCTCGTCCTCGGAGGCGAGGAAATAGAAGCCGGCCCAGTTGAGGTCGGGCACCATCTGATAGATCAGCGCCGACGTGTTGGCGGCATTGGCGACGGAATCGCCCTCGCCCTCCAGCAGCGCTTTCAATTGCGTGGCCAACTCCTTGTAGAAGGCCGGCTTATTGCTCGTGTCGATTGCGGTTGCTGCGAACATCGCTTGAT
>NZ_RZTO01001080.1:0-1688 GCF_003997225.1 Mesorhizobium sp. M2C.T.Ca.TU.002.02.1.1 | reverse complement strand
ACATCGACCCGTTCTTCGACGCGGTCGTGCAAGGCGTCGAGGAGGCGATCCTCAACGCGCTGGTCGCCAATGAGGATATGACGGGACGCGACGGCAATTTCGTGCCGGCGCTGCCGAAGGAATGGCTGAAGGAAAAATTCGGATAGAGCGCCGCCGGCTCGTGCCAGGCCGATCTTTATTCCGCCGGCTTGTCGGGGCTCGTTTCGCCGGTGTCCTCTTCGGCGGCTTCCTCAAGGCGCGAGGCGATCAGTTCCTGGATGTCGCCGACCTCTTCCTGGATGTCCTCGAGCAGAATGCCTGCCTCGGCGGCCTTGGCGCAGCATTCCTTGGCAAGGGTCTCGGCCTGCTCGATCTTGATCGGTGAATGCTGGCATTGGACTTTCTCGCCAATCCACCCGCGCAGGAACTCGATCGCATGTTCACTCATATTGCTTCTTCCCTAGCGGCAAAGCCGGTTGGTAGCCATGAACGTCCGCACCCCCGCACAGAATGCATGCCCCATTCGAGCCGAGTCGGCCTCGACCGGCAAGACATCTTGCCCGTGGGACGCGTGGCCGAAGGAATGGAGGGGGTCGAGGTGCACGTTCAGATCATTGAGAATGATGGGATCGTTGGCCGGGATCGATAGAGGGCCGCTGTTGTTGTTTTTGCTTGCTTTTTTCTAACTTTGACAGCGCATTTGTATCACAAACCGTATCGCAGTTTCCCGGTCGATGCTGCCCCGGCCTCAGCCGGAGCAGGCGCTATATAGTGGCATCCTCATGCAATGTCGACTCGGGCTGCGCCATCCGGGCGGCTACCTCCCCAGAAGATTGCGCTCGACCGTCCTCAGATGCGTCAGCATGGCAGCGCTGGCGCCTTCGGAGTCGCGCGCCAGCAACGCATCCAGGACGAGCTGGTGCTCGCTGCAATAGGTGGCGCGGCGTTCCTCCGAGAAGGAACGCTTCTTCATCTCGAACCACGGCCGCTGATTGCGCAGGATGCGCATGAGATTGTGGATCTCCTTGAGGAAGTCGTTGCGCGAGCATGCGAAGATGCGGTGGTGGAATTCCGCGTCCCAGTGCTCGAACGTCGGCATATCCTGGGACGCACAGGCGATCTTGTGCGCCTCGCGCACGGCGTTCAATTCGCCGGCGCTGGCATTGGTCGCGGCAAAGGATGCCGCCGCCGGCTCCAGCAACTGCCTGATCTCCATCATGTCCGCAGGGCTGGTTCCTTCCATGCGCGCGACGGTCGCGGCCATGGAATCGGGGTTGCCCGCCGTCAAAAAGGTCCCGCGGCCCACATGCCGTACGACCGTGCCGTCATCCTCCAGCATGCCGACGGCGCGCCGCACCGTGTTGCGCGCCACGCCGAACTCGCTGGCGAGGTCGCGCTCCGGCGGCATGCGGCCGTTCTCCAGCCACTCGCCCAGAGAAATGCGCTTCTTCAGGGCAATGGCGATATCGTTGGCAACCAGTTTGGGCATATTTGGCAGCAGCTATCTGATCCAATAGTGAACCATTTATAGCAGCTTTTCTTGCCCCCGTCCATCGTCCAAGCCGAAAGCATCTCAGCGTTTACGCGTCCCAGGCGTTGGATTATTTCATGAAACCAATCAGAATCCGGCTTGCGGCCTAAGCCAATTGACGTTAGCGTGTTTCAAAAGAGCGGAAAATTGGCTCAAAATTGGTTCACGGGAGGAACTT
>NZ_RZTO01000107.1:0-11318 GCF_003997225.1 Mesorhizobium sp. M2C.T.Ca.TU.002.02.1.1 | reverse complement strand
GCCCTACACCTCTCTCGCAAAACCCGCTAAACACCCCGCATGAACCAGCACGCCAAGCTCAGGATCGGCCATTCCGCCTGTCCGCATGACTGTCCGTCCACCTGCGCGCTCGAGGTGGAACTGCTCGATGACAACCGTATCGGCCGCGTGCATGGCGCCAAGGCGAACAGTTATACGGCAGGCGTCGTCTGCGCCAAGGTCGCGCGCTATGCCGACCGCGTCCATCATCCCGATCGCCTGCTGAAGCCGCTGGTGCGCGCCGGCGGCAAGGGCGAGGGCACCTGGAAAGAAGCCTCCTGGGAAGCCGCGCTCGATCTGGTCGCGGAAAAGTTCATAGCGGCGGAGGCGAAATACGGCTCGGAAACCGTCTGGCCTTATTTCTACGCCGGCACGATGGGGCTCGTGCAGCGCGACGGCATCGAAAGGTTGCGGCACGCCAAGAAATATTCCGGCTTCTTCGGCTCGATCTGCACCAATCTCGCCTGGACCGGCTGGATGATGGGCGCGGGCGCTTTGCGCGGGCCCGATCCGCGCGAGATGGCGAAGTCCGATTGCGTGGTGATCTGGGGCACCAATGCCGTTGTCACGCAGGTCAACGTCATGACCCATGCGACCAGGGCGCGCAAGGAACGTGGGGCCAGGATCGTCGTGATCGACATCTACGACAACGCCACGATGAAGCAGGCCGATCTCGGTCTGGTGCTGAAGCCCGGCACCGACGGCGCGCTCGCTTGCGCCGTCATGCATGTGCTGTTCCGCGACGGGCTTGCCGACCGCGCCTATCTCGAGAAATACACCGACGATCCGCGCGGGCTGGAAGAGCATTTGCGCACCCGCACGCCCGAATGGGCGGCCGCCATCACGGGCTTGAGCGCCGCCGAGATCGAGGCTTTCGCCCGGCTCGTCGGCACGACTAAGAAAACCTATTTCCGCCTCGGTTATGGTTTCGCGCGCCAGCGCAACGGCTCGGTCAACATGCACGCCGCGGCCTCGATCGCCGCCGTCACCGGCGCCTGGCAATATGAGGGCGGCGGCGCCTTCCACTCCAATTCCGGCATCTTCAAGCTCAACCAGGATGTGCTCGAAGGCACCGCGATGCGCGACCCGAACATCCGCTATCTCGACCATTCGCGCATCGGCCCGGTGCTGACGGGCGCGGCGGACGCGCTCTATGGCGGCCCGCCGGTGACGGCGATGCTGATCCAGAACACCAATCCCGCCAATGTCGCGCCGGAGCAGCGGCTGGTGAAAAAGGGTTTCCTGCGCGAGGACCTGTTCACCTGCGTGCACGAGCAGTTCATGACCGATACGGCCAAGCTCGCCGATGTCGTGCTGCCGGCGACGATGTTCCTGGAGCATCACGACATCTACAAGGGCGGCGGCAACCAGCACATCACGCTCGGCCCCAAGCTGATCGAGCCGCCGGAAGGGCCGCGCACCAACCACTACGTCAATGAGGAGCTCGGCAAGCGGCTGGGCGTCGGCGACCGTCCGGGTTTCGGCCTGACCGAGCGCGAGCATATCGACATCATCCTGGGCAAGCGCGGCCTCGGCAGCTTCGATAGTTTGAGGGAACAGAAGTGGGTCGACCTGCAGCCCGACTTCGACGACGCGCATTTCATCAACGGCTTCGGCCATGCCGACAAGAAGTTCCATTTCCGGCCCAACTGGACCGGCCAGTCGGCGCCCAACCGGCCGCCGAAAAGCATGGGCCTGTTCGGCCCGGTCGAGCGGCTGCCGGAATTCCCCGACCATGTCGAGCTGATCGAGGTGGCGGATGAGGGGCATCCCTTCCGGCTGGCGACCTCGCCGGCGCGCAACTTCCTCAACTCCAGCTTTGCCGAAACGCCGGTGTCGAAGGCCAAGGAAGGCAGGCCTGAGCTTCTCATCCACCGCGAAGATGCAGCAGTACTCGGCATCCAGGATGGCGGTCGCGTCGAGGTCGGCAACCGGCGCGGTGACGTGGTGCTGCACGCCCGGTTCTTCGACGGCGTGAAACGCGGCGTGGTGATCGCGGAAGGCATCTGGCCGAACAGCGCGCATGAGCGCGGCGAGGGCATCAACGTGCTGACCGGCGCCGACGCTCCGGCACCCTATGGCGGCGCCGCCGTCCACGACAACAAGGTGTGGCTCAGGGCACTTTAAGCATTGCTTTGATTACGCCCTGATCACTTCGCCGCCTGCGCGTCCAACGCCTTGACCTCGTCCGCGGCCGCCTTGCGCGCCGCAGCGTCGGCACCAGACGCGCCCTTATCCTTGGCGAAGGCAATGAGGGCGGTGCGCGTGTTCTCGTCGCATCCCTCCTCGCCGACGCCGTCGATGCCGGCTTTCCTGGCCGCGGCCAGCACGGAGTCGCAGGCGTCCGGCGCGAAAGCGAACTGGCCCATGATGGCGCCGAGCGTTAGTGGATCCTGGAGGCGCGGATCGTCGCGGATCGCCTGCAGCGTCGCATTGCCGACCGCTTTCGATTTCCGGTCCTGCGCGATCTGCGTCAGGTCGAAGATGAACTCGAATTCCGGCTTGTCGACGCCCTCGGGTTTCGACACCAGTATGTCGAGCGCATAGCGGGTGATCTCCTCGGGCGTGACGACCGATCGGATTGCTTTTGCCTGATGGTAGTTGCGCACCAGCACCCAGCGCGCGGGAAGGTCGCCATAGCGGGCGAGAATGCCAAGCTGCTTGATGGCGGCAAGCTTCTGCTTGTCGGTCTTGGCAGCCTGCGCTTGGGCGAAGACCTTGTCGCGGATGCGGTTGAGAACTTCCGCGTCGAGCCCGCCCGGAGCGGGAGCGGCCTGCTGTGTCGCTGTGGCTTGCGAGGCGGGAGCATCGCCAAGCGGGCCTTTCGCGTCGACCCAGGCGGCCAGCGCCTTGCGCGCGTCCGGGCCGAAATAGCCCTTCGGCTCGCCAGTATAAAAACCTTCGCTCTTCAGCGTCACCTCGATGGCGATGCGGATCTCGTCGGGCAGAGCCTTGCCAATACCGACGAGGTTCTCCTCCGCGAGCCCCGCCGGCGCTTCGCGAAACGCATCCATCACCGCTGCCGCGACCGCGGCGTTTCCGGCGCTCGAGGCCGGCCCGGAAAAGAGGCCGCTCAGTTCGATGCCTGCCGCGTCGTTGCCTAGGACGCCGGCGCCCATCCTGCCGATGCCGTCATTGTAGAGCGCAATGCGGTCGGTGATGCCTTCGCGCAGCGTCATCAGATGATCGAAGCTGTCGAAGGTGAAGGCGTTGGCGAGCTTGCTCTTTGCCTTGAGCGAGCCGAGACGCGCAGCCTCGCGCCACGCATGCAGGCGCTCGCGCGGGTTCTTGTCGATGCCGAGACCGTCGTCATAGGCATTGCCCAGCAGCACCATGGCCTCGACGCTGCCGAGATTGGCGGCGTTGATCAGCATCGCGGTCGCCTTCTGGTCGTCCTGCGGATAGACCACGCCTTTGCGCAGGAGCTTCGCCTGCAGCAGATAGGCCTGCTGCTCCTTCTTGGCCTCGCCTTCGCCGATGAGCGTCTTCAATTGATCGTCGCTCAGGCCGTCGTCGCGGCGCGACGGGCGGTAGCTGGTCGAATCGAGATTGGCATATTGCGTCGAGGCGTAGAGCCAGAGCGCGTCGCGGTCGCCCGCGTCCGCCAGCGGCTTCAGCATGGCGCGCGCCAAATCCTCGTTCTTGAACCGCTGATCGTCCGAGAGCTGCAACCGTGCCAGCGCCAGCGCAGCCCCAGGCTCGCCGGCCTCGGCGCCGTCGCTCAGGCGCTCGACCAGTTGGTCCGGATTGTCGATCTGAAAGCCGTCATAGTCGGGAAGCAGGTTCGCAAGCCTGATGCTGGCGTCGAGGTCCCAGGAGCCGTTGAGCAGCTGGATCGCCTCACGCGGCTGGCGGCCGACGAATTTTCCATCCAGGAGCAGGCCGGCGAGCATCGGCCCGGCCTCGGCGACAGTCTTGGTTGCGGCGCGCAGCATGGCGATCGCGCGCTTGCCGTCGGTGGCGCCGCCTTCGCCCTTGGCCAGCATGTCGGCCAGCACAGGCACGGCATACTGATCGCTGCCGACGCGCGCCTCGAGCAATTGCCTGGCCTTTGCCGCATCCTGCTGCGTCCCGCGACCGAGCCGCAACGCCTTGATGTAAGCCAGCGCCGATCGTTCGGGGCCGTTCGTCCCAGCCTTGGAATCCGCTTCCACGGCATGAAAGGCCTTTTGCTGCTCCTCGCTGGAAAATCCGTCATTCTCCAGCGTCGTCCGCGCAATCAGCAGGGGCATGGCGGCGCGGAGCTGGCTGTCCCATTCGCCGGGCGACTGACCCTGGGCCGGCGCGTCGATGACGCGTTGCGCGGTCTCGACCACCTTGTGCGGGGCGCGACGCAGCAGCGGCCCGTCGATATACTGACGGAGCAACGTCTCTAGCGCCGTGAGATGACCGACCTTGCCGGCCTTCTGCAAGGCATCGAGCGCCATGTCCCGCGTGACCGGCGGCGGACCGGCATCAGCGCCGTCGTGGCGATGCACCGAATAGAACTCGTAGAGCAGATAGTTCGCCTCCGGGCTGCCGCCGTCGGCGAGTAGCTTGATCTGCGGGAGGAGAAAGGTAAGCCCCGGCTGGTTGAGCGCGATCTGGACCCGCAGCCATTGCAGCGCCAGCCGCTTTTCCTGCGGCGCGCCGAGCATCGCCGCCTGGCATTTGTCGGCGAGGGTCTTGAGCTTGCTGAGATCAAAATCTTGCGGGAAGAGCTCGCCATATTGGACAGGCGGCGCCTTGGCTTCAGGATCGAGCGGCACGGAAGCGCCCTTGTCGCAGACGTTGATTGCCTCGGCGAGCGCGGCCTTCTTCGCCGCATCGTCCGCAGCCTTCTTGGCCGCATCGTCAGATTTTTCGGAAGACGCCTGCGCCCCCAAGGCCGTTCCGGCAAAGGGCGTCAAGGCGAGGCAGGAAAGAACCAGGGCATGCATTGGCCGCAGCATGAGCGTCCCCCCTCGGACTTGGGTCCGGGTGCTGCCGGACACACAGGCGCTAAATTAGCATGCCATGTCAGCGGTGATGAGTGCGGCGCTTCACATTCGCCTGCAATTCGGCCTTCGTATCGCCCTGCGGTCGTTTGAATCAATTTGCCAAGGCGGCGTGCTAGAGGATTGTTCCGACTCAAGCTTTCGACAAGGATCGCCATGCCGCAGCTCAAGATAGCCATCGCCGGCGCGCTCGGCCGCATGGGCCGGCAGATGGCCGAAACCGTCGCGGCAGATCCCCGGCTGCGACTCGTCGCGCGCTTCCATCGGCCGGGCAGCACGGGCGAGGGGCTGGTCGGGCGCGACGAGGCGCTGGCGCTTGCCGATGTGGTTGTCGACTTCACCACGCCCGCGGCATCGGCCGAGCTGGCAACAGCCTGCGCGGCGCGGGGTGGTCCGGCGCTGGTCATCGGCTCGACCGGTTTTGACGTCGCAGAGCTGGAAGCCATTGCGGAAGCGGCAAAGAAGATAGCCATCGTGCGTTCAGGCAGCTATTCGCTCGGCCTCAACATGCTGACCGGCCTTGTCGAGCAGGCGGCGCGGGCCCTCGGCCCTGACGATTGCGACATCGAGATCTTCGAAGCACATCACCGCTTCAAGGTCGACGCGCCGTCGGGCACGGCGCTGATGTTGGGCGAGGCGGCCGCGCGAGGCCACGGCGTCGAGCTGGACGATGTGGCGAAGCGCGCCCGCGACGGCCTCGTTGGTCCGCGCAATGCCGGCGAGATTGGCTTTGCCGTCATGCGCGGCGGCAGCATCGTCGGCGAGCATAGCGTGAGCTTCCTAAGCCAAGGTGAGACGCTCACGCTCTCCCATGCCGCCGGAGACCGTTCGATGTTCGCGCGCGGCGCCATCGCGGCGGCGCTCTGGGTCGTCGGGCGGTCGCCTGGCGAATACGACATGCACGATGTGCTGGGGTTCGCTAGCTCGTGAAATTCGCCGGATTGCATTTCAACACACGCTAAAAAGGCTGAAAGCCAGCTGAAAGCTTGGCCGTGCCATGACGGTTTTGTGGCGTTCGCCACATGAGCGGCTGGGAGTGGCCGCAAGGAGGAAATGCGGCGCGCCGCGCCGCCCAGTGGAGGAAGTCACGTGACCCGTCTCATCTCTAAACGCGTCCTGCGCTCGGTGGCGCTGACGCTTGCCATGATTGGCGCCGGCGCATCGGCGGCCTCGGCCGCGGACAAGATCACCATCATCGTCGGCGGCATGGAAAAGCAGATCTATCTGCCTGCCGTGCTCACCCAGCAGCTCGGCTACTTCAAGGATGAGGGGCTGGACGTGGAGTTGGTGAACTCCCGCGCGGGCGTCGAGGCCGAGAACGAGTTGCTGGCCGGTGCCGTGCAGGGTGTCGTCGGCTTTTACGACCACACCGTCGACCTGCAGTCGAAGGGCAAATACATCCAGTCGATCTTGCAGTTCAGCCAGGCGCCGGGCGAGGTCGAGCTGGTTTCGGCCAAGCACCCGGAGATCAAGTCGCCGGCCGACTTCAAGGGCGCGACGCTCGGCGTCACCGGCCTCGGTTCCTCGACCGATTTCCTCACCCAGTATCTCGCGGTCCGCAACGGCCTGAAGCCGGGCGATTACACGCTGCTTCCGGTCGGCGCCGGCAACACCTTCATCGCCGCCGTCAAGCAGGATCAGATCCAGGCCGGCATGACCACCGAGCCGACCATCGCCAAGCTGCTCCAGACCGGCGAGGCCAAGGTTCTGGTCGACATGCGCACGCCGGAGAAGACCAAGGAAGCGCTGGGCGGCGACTATCCGGCGGCCTCTTTCTACGTTCAGTCGAGCTGGCTCGAGGGTCACAAGGACGAGGCGCAGAAGCTTGCCAACGCTTTCGTCAAGACGATGAAGTTCATCGCCGGCCACTCGGCCGAAGAGATCGCCGACAAGATGCCGAAGGACTATTACGCCGGCAACAAGGACCTCTATGTGCAGGGCCTCGCCGGCGGCAAGGCGCAGTTTACGCCCGACGGCCGCATGCCGGCCGACGGACCGGAGACGGTGCTGAAGGTTCTGTCGACCTTCTCCAAGAGCCTGCAGGGCAAGCAGATCGACCTGTCGAAGACCTACACGACCGAGTTCGTCGACGCGGCGAAGTAAGCGCCGGCAAGCGAGGGCGGACGGACCCCGTCCGCTCCAGAAAAACAAGAGTTTGCGCCGGCTGCCTGAATCAATTTGGCAGCCGCGCTTTTCGGATGCCGGCGAGCAGGCCCCTGGCCGAGCCGCGCCATCCCCGCGCCACCACAACAGGAGTGTGCCATGCAATCGCAGACCATGGCGGCCGAGAAACTGTCTCCCGCCGCGCCGCCGACCGATGCCGCGATCGCCATCGACGATGTCACGCTGCGCTTCGTCACGCCGGACGGCCACATGATGACGGCGATCCGCGATTTCACGATGACGGTGGCGCGCGGCGAGTTCGCCTGCGTCGTCGGCCCGACCGGCTGCGGCAAGTCGACGACGCTCAACCTCGTCACCGGGCTCTTGCGTCCGACCACCGGCAATGTCCGCGTCATGGGCAATCCGGTCACCGACATCAGCCGCGACATCGGCTTCGTCTTCCAGGCCGACGCGCTGTTTCCATGGCGCAGCGTCATTGACAATGTCGCCGCCGGTCCGCTCTTCCGCGGCACGCCGAAGGCGCAAGCCTATGACAAGGCGCGCGACTGGATCGGCCGCGTCGGCCTTTCGCGTTTCGAGAAGCACTATCCGCACCAGCTCTCGGGCGGCATGCGCAAGCGCGTCGCGCTAGCTCAGACCTTCATCAACCAGCCCAAGATCCTGTTGATGGACGAGCCGTTCAGCGCGCTCGACATGCAGACCCGGACCGCCATGCAGGACGAGCTCTTGGGCCTGTGGTCCGGACTTAAATCCTCCGTCGTCTTCGTCACGCATGATCTGGAGGAAGCGGTGGCCCTGGCCGACAAGGTCTATGTGCTCACCGCCGGCCCAGGCACGGTGAAGAGCGTCTACCGCATCGACCTGCCGCGCCCGCGCGTCATGGCCGATATCCGCTACGATCCGAAATTCATCGAGATCGCCAAGGTGATCTGGAACGATCTGCGCGAGGAAGTGCAGCTCGGTCAGAGCCGCGGCCTTCAGACCGGCCATTGAAAGGAGAAACCGCATGACCGCCATCTCTCCTACTGATCAAGCCGCCGCGCGCGCCACTTCGATTGTCGCCGCCGAAGCGCAGGCAAAGGCGCGGCTGCGCAAGCGCCACGCGCTGGTCATCGGCCTGCGCCTCGCGATCCTAGTCGTCTTCCTCGGCCTTTGGGAACTCTGCGCCGACTACAACATCATTGATCCGTTCTTCTTCTCCAGCCCGTCCGGCATCTGGGAACAGATCTGGTCCTGGGTCACCGAGGGCACCTCGCAGGGGCCGCTCTGGCTGCAGATCTACGTGACGCTGGAGGAGACCTTCCTCGGCTTCGCCATCGGCGCCGTCGGCGGCATCGTGGCGGGCATCATCCTCGGCCGCAACAAGCTGCTGGCGGACGTCTTCTCGATCTACATCAAGATCGCGAACTCGGTGCCGCGCGTGGTGCTCGGCTCGGTGTTCATCATCGCGCTTGGCCTCGGCATGGCGTCCAAGGTGGCGCTGGCCGTGGTCATGGTGTTCTTCGTCGTCTTCGCCAACGCCTTCCAGGGCGTGCGCGAGGCCGACAGGGCGATGATCGCCAACGCTCAGATCCTCGGCGCCTCGCCAATGCAGATCACCACATCGGTGATCATTCCCTCGGCGATGAGCTGGATCCTCGCCAGCCTGCATGTCTCGTTCGGCTTCGCCCTTGTCGGCGCGGTCGTCGGCGAGTTCCTCGGCGCCAAGCAGGGCATGGGCCTCCTGATCTCCACCGCGCAGGGCGCCTTCAACGCCAATGGCGTCTTCGCCGCCATGATCATCCTGGCGGTGATGGCGCTGGTGGTGGAGTTCCTGATCACCCGCTTCGAGAACTATGTGGTGAAATGGCGTCCGGCGCCGTTCAACGAGCAGGGGACTTGATCAGGCAGCGGAGTCTTTAGCCGCAGCCAGCGGCAGCCGCACCTCGACCTTGAGCCCGCCGGCGGCGGCGTCGCCCAGCGTGACGCTGCCGCCGGCATTCTCGACCACCTCGCGCACGATGGCGAGACCAAGCCCGCTGCCTTCCTCGGTCGCGCCGGCAATACGATAGAAGCGCTCGAAGACATGCTCGCGCTCTTCAGGCGCAATGCCGGGCCCGGCATCGCTGACCGTGAGCTCGGCCTCGCCATCCGAGGCGGCGAGCCTTACCGTGACGCTGCCGCCCGGTTTGGAATAGCGCAGCGCGTTGTCGACCAGGTTCACGATCATCTCGCGCAGCATCGTGCCGTCGCCGACCACCGTCACTGGTCCGTTCTCCTCGAGACCGAGGTCGATGGCGCGGTCGATCGCCGCCGGCGCCTGCGCTTCCAGCACATGGCGCGCAGCTTCGGTGAGGTCGATGCGATCGGCGCGCGGCCGTCGGCTGCCGGGTTCTGCCCTGGACAGGGTGAGCAACTGTTCGGCCAACCGCGCCAACTTGCCGGAACTCGCCTGCAACGCCACCAGCGCCTCCTGGCGCTGGTCGGCCGCGGTCTCCCGCAACGCATAGCTTGCCTGTGTCGACAAGAGCGCCAGCGGCGTGCGCAGCTGATGCGCGGCATTGGCGATGAAGCGCCGCTGCGCCGCCATCTGCGCCCGCACGCGTTCCATATAGGCGTTGAGCGCGTCGATCAGCGGCCGGATCTCGCTCTGCGCGCCCGAGACCTCCACCGGATCGAGATCGCTGCGGCTTCGCGAGCGCACGGCATCGCGCAGCCGGATGAGCGGCGCCAGCCCGCGGCGCAGGCCGAGCAGCACGAACACGCCGGCAATAGCCACCAAGGCAAGCTGCTGGGCGAAGGCGCTGAGCCACAGGCGCCTCACCATCGCGTCATGGCCGGCGAGCGTGACGCCGACCGTGACCTTGATCGGCGAATCCGTGCCGGCGCCGATCACGGCATGGCTGAGCGTCGCCAGGCGCAGCGGGTGATCGCGATAGGAGGCTTCGATGCTGCCGCGCTCCGGCGCCACGGGCAGGTCGGGATAGCCGGTCAGCAGCCGTCCGCCGGCCGTCTCGACGTGATAGTAGACGCTGTCGCGGTCGCCGGTGTCGAACATCTCGATCGCCGCCGGCGGCACGGTCGCGTCCAGCGCGCCATCGGCCATCGCCACCTGTTCCGCGATGGCGCGCGCCGAGCCGACCAGCATGCGATCGGTGACGAGGTCCGCGGTCGCCAGCGCGTTGCGCTGGCTCGTCCACAAATTGATGGCGGCGAGCCCGGCCAGCGGCAGCACCACCCAGGCCAGCAATTGCAGGCGAAGGCTGCCGATCCGAAGCCTGCCGATCCTCATGGCGCCGGATCGTCGTGGCGCAAGAGATAGCCAAGGCCGCGCAAGGTTGCGATCTGGACGCGCGAGCCCTCGAGCTTCTTGCGCAGGCGATGCACATAAATCTCGATGGCGCTGGGGTCGGCATCGGTCTCGAAGTCGTAGATCGCGGTCGAGAGCGCTGCCTTGCTCACCGTGCGCCCGGCCTTGACGACGAGCTGTTCCAGCACGGCGTGCTCGCGCGGTGTCAACGACAGCGTCGCGCCGGCAAGCGAGAACAGGCGGGTGTTGGTGTCGAACACAAGGTCGCCGCAGGCAATGACCGGCGCGGTGCGATCGTTGGCACGGCGCAGCTGCACGCGGATGCGCGCCTCCAGCTCCTCGATCTGGAAGGGTTTCGCCAGATAGTCGTCGGCGCCTTCGTTGAGGCCCTTGACCCGGCCGTCGAGGCTGGCATTGGCGGTAAGCACGATGACCGGCACCGGGTTGCCGCGCGCCCGCAGCCTTTTCAGCACCTCCATGCCGCCCATGCGGGGCAGGGCGAGGTCGAGGATGATCAAGGCATGCTCGCCGGCAGCCAGGGCATGCTCGACATCCTCGCCGTCATGCACGACGTCGACGACATAGCTCGCCTGGCGCAGCGTCTTGCTCAGCCAATCGGCCAGTTCGCGATTGTCCTCGACAAGCAGCAGCCGCATCGTTTGTCGCTGTTTCCTCCCAACAGCGCCGACCTTCGCCAAGAGCGGCGGGCGGCGTCCAAATTGGTCCCTGAGGCAACCGATAGTATCGATCCGGGCGCAAGGCAAACGCGGTTTCCCGGCGGTCGCCGCCCCGGTCATGGCGCCTGCCGAGCCACCTGTCGGGCCATCCGAGTAATAAAACCGAACCGTTCGGTTCAATTAATGTTGACGGTTCGTGTAACCCTGGTGAACACCGGCAGCCCATATCAGGGT
>NZ_RZTO01001079.1:0-1692 GCF_003997225.1 Mesorhizobium sp. M2C.T.Ca.TU.002.02.1.1 | reverse complement strand
CCGCCAGGCTCCGTCAGCTGCGAGCCTGCCGGGTTGGCGAAGGCGGCGGCCCGCGGCAACAGCGTCAGCGCCCAGGCGAGCGGCAGCAGCCAATGCCAGGCGGCGATTTCGCCGAGCGGCAGGAACTGCCCGACAAAGGGCTGCAGCGCGATGGCGGCAAGGGCCGCCAGCGCGCCCGCCAGCGCGGCCCGCCGCGATCCCGAGACCCACAAGGTCTCAACCGGCAAGGCGATGGCAAGGAGTGCTGCCGGCGAGGCCAATCCGCCCGCCGCGGCAACCGCCCCGGCAAGGGCGAGACCGCCCAGCATGACCGCCATGCGGCCGGCGAGCGCCATATGGCCGGTGGCCGCCACCAGAAGCGCCGCGAACCAGCACAGGCCGAAAGCGGCAAAGATCGCGGCCATCGTGACGGCCGCGCCGAGGCTGGATGTGACGAGCGTGACCGCGGCGCCCGCGGCCAGGAACGGAGCGGCGAGCATGACGCCGATGAAGCGGCGCTGGCGCAAGCGTTCGGCCTCACCCGTCACGGTCGGGTGAACCATGCGTTCGCAGCCGGCTGAAACCGCGCCGGGCAATTGAACGTATCTGGCTGAAATCGAACTCAACGCACGCGTACCCGGTGGTAAAAAACGCCCTGCCTGGCAGGTGACTCAATCAATGACTTGAAACTCGCATCCAGCGTTTAAGGAATGGATAAGGCTGGTGGGGGCCGGTGACCCGTCCAAGGCAAATATTGTGACGCCGGCCCCGCAAAGCACGCCGAGTTGCCGCCATGGTAAACGGCGGGTTAGCCGCGAGGCCTGTGCCAAAACGGGGCGTACCTTGATCCGGCTAACCGTCACATGAGAAAAAATCATTTAATAGCAATAGGATATATGGTTATTATAAAGTAAACGTGGTCCCCGAGATTCGAGACAAGTCCGTTTCAAAACCAATTCCTTTCGAATTTGCCTAAAATTTGAGGAAAATTGGCGGCTTCGACGCAAGTCGTCCTTTGCGGGACTGTGCCATTATCGCGCCCATAAAAGAGGTCATGCCCAGGGATGCATGATCCGTCACGGATGGATGCATCATCCATCCCGGATGAGAGGCAAGTAAGATGGGCTTTCTGATCAGGATGGCTTTCTGGTTCTCGCTGGTGCTGCTGGCGCTGCCGCTCGGCGTGCCGAAATTCGTCGTCTCGACGATCGCATATTCGCACCTCGTGCCGCCGGAGCGCATCGCCACCGACTTGATGATGATCCTCTGGGCCGGCGGTCTCTACGGCCTCAACAGCGCCTGCAAGGCGGTGCTGTCGCAGGCTAGCGGCGCCGTGGTCGGCGCCGCGCGGGCTGTCGTCACACCCGAAGTCTCGCGGCCGAAGGTAGGCATGAGCTCGCTGGGCAAAAGCTGCCTGCAATACATGGTGACTTTGAAGCCGGAGCTGGAAAAGCGCGGCTATGAGGTCATCGTCTTCCACACCACCGGCATGGGCGGACGGGCGCTGGAAGCGATCGCGGCGCAGAAGGGTTTTGTCGCCGTGCTCGACTTCAGCCTGCAGGAGCTCGCCAACCAGCTCACCGGCTCGGTGGTGAATTCGGGTACCGACCGGCTGGAGAATGCCGGACGTCAAGGCATCCCGCAGATCGTCGCGCCCGGCGCCATCGACATGGTCGATTTCCCGACCTGGCAGGCTGTGCCGTCGCGCTTCGC
>NZ_RZTO01001078.1:0-1694 GCF_003997225.1 Mesorhizobium sp. M2C.T.Ca.TU.002.02.1.1 | reverse complement strand
GTTCGATGCGGACCTTTCCATGATTGCGCTTGAAGCCATCGGCACCCAGCAGAACCTTTTGAACCAAAGCCCGGGCTGTGCCGGACCAGCTTGTTTGCTCACGAAGAGCCGGCGCGGGGCAAACCCGGCCGTTTTCCTCACGCAAGCGATTCCCCCGCCACGAGGGCACGCCTGCGAAAATCGTCGCGACCACCTGAGCCTGGAAGGATAACGGAGCCGCCTTTGCATCCGACCTTTGGCAGGAAACTGCTGAGGCGAGCGGTTCCAGGATTGCAGTGATCCAACGTCGCTTTTATGATTTGGCGGGATGGAAGGCAACCCCGATTTCGGATGCCGGCAAAAAGCGCTTCCGCTGGGGAAGGTGCCTTTCGTCGCGCTCCATGAAAGGCTTGGTTAACCTTCTCTGAATACCAATCGTTAATCGAGTTGGTGGCCTGACAGGCACTGCCGGAAGGCTGGGCGCGATGCGCCAAACCGGGAGCGACGAATAAGAGATGGGATCGGCGGGCACCGCGGACAAGTGGGGTAGGGCCGCCGGGCGTTTCCTGCGCCTGGCCTCGACCGCCTTGCTCTTGACCATCCTGTCCTGTTTCGCCGCCGCGTACGCGGATACCCTGCTCGGCGCGACCGGCTACAAGATGGCCGGCGACGCCACAAAGATGCGCATCGTCGTGAATTTCGACCGCGAGCCGGATGTCAAATGGTTCCTGCTGCGCGGCCCCAATCGTCTGGTCATCGACCTGCCGCGCACGCGATTCGCCCTTGACGCCAAGGATGTTAAGCCGCGCGGCCTTGTGCGCGCTGTCCGCTACGGCGATCAGGGGCATGGTTCGCGCCTGATCCTCACCGGCAAGGGACCTTTCGCCGTCGACAAGCTCGACGTGCTCAAGAATGACGATGGCGGCGGCTACCGCATCGCCATTGACATGTCGGCGGCTTCCGAGCGGGAATTCGACGAGGCGCTGGCCAACCAGTCGCTGACGACGGGTTCGACCGTTTCGACCGAAAAGGGCGAGCGGGTCGGCACCGGACCGGTCTCGGCGCCCGGCCATCGCTTCACGGTGGTCATCGATCCGGGCCATGGCGGCGTCGACGGCGGCGCCGAAAGCTCCGCCGGCACGGTCGAGAAGGACGTCACGCTCGCCTTCGCCAAGGAACTGCGCGACAAGCTGGCCGCGGTCGGCAAATACGATGTCTACATGACGCGCGACAACGACGTGTACCTGGCGCTGGACGAACGCGTGCGCATCGCGCGCCAGCACGAGGCCGATCTCTTGATCTCCATCCACGCCGACACGATCGCCGTCAAAGGGCTTCGCGGCGCCACGGTTTACACGCTCTCGGACAAGGCCTCCGATCCGGAGGCCCAGGCGCTTGCCGATCGCGAGAACCTCTCCGACCAGTTCGCCGGGATGAAGATCGAGGACGACAACAAGGAAGTCACCGACATCCTGATCGACCTGATCCGCCGCGAGACCCACAGTTTCTCGATGAGCTTCGCCCACACGCTCGTCGGTCAGTTGTCGACCAACGTCGGCCTCATCAACAATCCGCAGCGTTCGGCTGGCTTTAGGGTGCTCAAGGCTCCCGACGTGCCTTCGGTCCTGGTCGAGCTCGGTTATCTTTCCAACGTGAAGGACGAGGCGCAACTGCTTAATGCCGACTGGCGCGGCAAGGCGGCGCAAAGCATAACC
>NZ_RZTO01001077.1:0-1707 GCF_003997225.1 Mesorhizobium sp. M2C.T.Ca.TU.002.02.1.1 | reverse complement strand
CGCCAGCCCGCGCCGACATAGACGAACTGCCGGATCGGCACAGCGTCGAACAATTCGTTGCCGACGATGAAGAGCGGCTGCCGCGGCAGCGTGTCGATGGTCTGGTGCCAGGCAAGCGCCGCGCTCTGGCCGGCAAGCGTCTGCTTCTGGATCTCGGCCAGGCGCGGGCTGGTCTCGATCATGGCGAAGGAAGCGCCAGCGACGAGCGCCGGGTCGAGCCGCGACCATGTGCGCAGCATGTCCTTCATCAAGGTGCCGCGGCCGGGACCGATCTCGGCAAAGGTCGCGGGCAGAGGCCGGCCCGCGCCCTGCCAGGCCTGGTAGAGCCAGACGGCGACGAGCTCGCCGAACATCTGGCTGATCTCGGGCGCGGTGATGAAGTCGCCGGCGGCGCCGAAGGGCTCGCGCGTCGTGTAGTAGCCCTCGTCGGGATCGAACAGGCAGAGCGCCATATATTCGCTGACCGGGATCGGCCCCGCCGCGCCGATCAGGCCTATGATGCGCTCTTTCAGCCGGGTCATGCCGCCCGCGGCTGTGGCGCCGGCTTCGCGGTGACCATGGCCCAGATGCCGGCGAGCACCATCGGCGTGGACAGGATCATGCCCATGGTCAGCCAGCTGGTGCCGAGCAGGTAGCCGAGCTGCTGGTCCGGCTCGCGGAAGAACTCGACGAAGATGCGCGACAGGCCGTAGCCGCAGATGAAGGCGCCGCCGACGAAGCGCGGCGTCTTGAGCTTGAGGCGCGAATGGGTGAGGAAGCGCAGCACCAGGAACAGCACAAGGCCTTCGAGCAGCGCCTCGTAAAGCTGGCTGGGATGGCGGGTGAACGGGCCGCCATTGGGGAATTCGATCGCCCAGGGCACGTCCGAGGGCCGCCCCCACAGCTCCGAATTGATGAAGTTGGCGACACGCACCAGGCCGAGCCCGATAGGCACGCCGGCCGACACCACATCGAACAAGGTCCAGGTGTGGATGCCGCGCTTGAGCGAAAACAGCGTCATGGCGAGGATGACGCCGAGCAGGCCGCCATGGAACGACATGCCGCCCTGCCAGACCGCGAAGATGTCGAGCGGATGCGCGATGTAGCGCGGCAGATCATAAAACAGCACGTAGCCGGTGCGTCCGCCGAGCACGACGCCGATCGCCGCCCAGACAATGAAGTCATCGAGGTCCTCGGGCTTCATCGGCAGATGGCCGTCCGGCCACAGGCGCAGGTTCGTCACCAGCCGCTTGGCATACCACCAGGCAAAGAGGATGCCGACGATATAGCCGACGCCGTACCAGTGCACCGCGAGCGGCCCGATTTGGACGATGACCGGGTCGATATTGGGGAAGGGCAGGGAGGCCAGCGGCAGCAGGAAATATTCGCTCAACGGTGTCTCCGGGGCGCGGTCACGATTGGGCGCGGACCATGCGGCAGGGTTTTGGCGCGGTCAAGGCAAGGCTTCGCTTGCATTCCGCGTCGCGCGCCACTACGTCAAAACGACAAAGCGAGGATCTGCCATGGCGACCGGACCGAACCGCATTCTCGATGAATTCGCAAAGATCATGACCGACGCCGCGGGCGCCGCGCAGGGCGTTCGGCGCGAAGTGGAGACGGCGTTCCGGGCGCAGGCCGAGCGCATGCTGAACTCCATGGATGTGGTGCAGCGCGAAGAGTTCGAGGCCGTGCGTGAGATGGCGGTCAAGGCGAGGGAAGACAACATCC
>NZ_RZTO01001076.1:0-1713 GCF_003997225.1 Mesorhizobium sp. M2C.T.Ca.TU.002.02.1.1 | reverse complement strand
CTTCCGACCTGATCTGTTTCCTGCGCGCAGGCCGCCAGCGCGCAGGAAACAGATCAGGTCGGAAGAGCTGCCTATCTCGACAGCGTCAAGGGCAAGAAGGTCATCTTCGTGCCGATCTCGCAGGGCATGGACCTCAATCAGGCCTGGGTGATGGTGTGGCAGCGTCACGCCGCCCGCTACGGCTTCACGCTCGAGGTGCGCGATCCCAACGGCGACACCAATGCCGGCATCCGCGCCATGCAGGGCGCCATCGCCGAGAAGCCGGACCTGATCATCGTGCAGAACCCGGACGTGCAGACCTACGCACGCCTGTTGAAGCAGGCGCAGGCCGCGGGCATCAAGGTGCTGCAGGTCAACATGCAGTCGGCAACCCAGACCGACTCCTATGTCGGCAATGACTGGATCGAGATGGGCCGCCTGGAGATGGGCGAACTGGCCAAACACTGCACCGGGCCGAATGCCGTCTCCCACAAGGTGGTGTGGCTCGCCGGCGTCCAGACGGGCGCCGCCAACATCTACATGCGCACCGGTATCGACGAGGTGCTGAAGGCCAATCCCGAGCTGCAGCTCGTCTCCGACCAGCCGGCCGACTACATCAGCGAGAAGGCCCGCCAGATCACCGAGACGGTGCTGCAGCAGCATCCCGACCTCTGCGGCATCATGGGCATCTGGGACAATGCCGAAGTCGGCGCGGGCGCTGCCGTCGCAGCTGCAGGCAAGCAGGACCAGGTCACCATCGTCACCAACGGCGCGGGCGCCGCGACCGGCTGCGAGAGCATCAAGAACGGGCTGCTCGACGTGATCTTCAACTTCAATGCCCCGATCCAGGGCGAAATCGCCGCGCAGCAGATCTCAGAGCTGCTGCAGCACCCTGATCGCAAGGCCGGCAGCGAGAAGACCATCTTCTTCGGCCCGATCACCCGCGTCGACAAGACCAACGCGACCGGCCGGAACTGCTGGAAGCCCGAAGACATCAAGTAAGCGGACTTTCCGATGAGCATGGCCGAAAGCCTTGTGCGCTGGCGTTACCGTCTGCTCCCCGACCACGTGGTCGGGGAGATCCTGGCCAAGAAATGGATCGACAGCGTCATCCCCTTCACCGCGCTGGTCATCCTGTGCGCGATCTTCGGCGCGATCGTGCCGGGCTTCTTCGACGTGACGACGCTGACCAATCTCAGCGGCCAGACCGCCGAGCTCGGCCTGGTCGTGCTCGGCATGACCATCGTAATGGTGTCCGGCGGCATCGATCTCTCGGTCGGCTCGACCTTCGCGCTCGCCGTGCTGGTCACGCTCTACGGCATGAATGTCGAGCAGTGGAGTTTTGGAACCGGCCTGCTGGCGTGCCTGGGGCTCGGCGTCGTCTGCGGCGCCATCAATGGCTTCCTGGTCGGCTTCCTGCGCATGCGGGCGTTTCTCACCACGCTGGTCACGCTCATCATCTACCGGTCCACCTTCGACATCGTCTTCCCGCATGTCTCGACGGCGATCGTGACCAGCGGTCCGGATTCGCCGACCTATGATTTTCTCGGCTTCGGAACGGTCTGGGGCGTTCCGACGTCCTTCGCGGTCTTCGTGGTCATAGCGCTGGTCATCCACCTGGTGCTGTCGCGCGCCCGCTATGGCTGGCGCCTCTTCGCCGTCGGCGGCGCCCGCCGCTCGGCCTACAATGCCGGCATCAATGTGCGTTTCACTTTGTTCAGCGCGTATGTGCTC
>NZ_RZTO01001075.1:0-1720 GCF_003997225.1 Mesorhizobium sp. M2C.T.Ca.TU.002.02.1.1 | reverse complement strand
CGGGGTCATCGTACGCAAGGGCGATCCGGAGCTGGTCGCGGCCATCAACAAGGCGCTGGCCGACATCAAGGCCGACGGCACCTACCAGAAGATCGCCGACAAGTATTTCGGCCAGGACGTTTCGAAGTAAGCCAATCGTTCCTTTGTTCGGACAATGGCGGGCCGTCAAAAACGGCCCGCCATTTTTTACACGACATTCATCGGGGCCGTCTTTGACGGCCCGGCGGTTTTTGCGTGATAGTCAGCCCATACGGGGGAACGCGCCGCCGTATCTGGAAGGGAGAAGCGCCCCGTGCCGCACTGGCTGCAATTGATGCTGGAATCATTGCCGACGCTGCTATGGGCGGCGCTGATCTTCACCGTGCCGCTGACGCTTTTGTCCTTCGCGCTCGGGCTGATCGCCGGACTGGTGACGGCGCTGATCCGGCTGTTCGGCCCGAAACCGCTGGTCGCGCTGGTGCGCTTCTATGTCTGGATCTTTCGCGGCACGCCGCTTCTGGTGCAGCTCTTCCTGATCTTCTACGGCCTGCCCTCGGTCGGCATCCTGCTCGATGCCTTTCCCGCCGCGCTGATCGGCTTCACGCTCAACATCGGCGCCTATACCTCCGAGATCATCCGCGCCGTCATCGGCTCGGTGCCGAAGGGCCAGTGGGAGGCCTCCTATTCGATCGGCATGACCTGGAACCAGGCGATGCGGCGCACCATCCTTCCGCAAGCTGGCCGCGTCGCGGTGCCGCCGCTTTCCAACACCTTCATCTCGCTGGTCAAGGACACCTCGCTCGCGGCGGCGATCACCGTGCCCGAGATGTTCCAGGCCGCGCAGCGCATCGTCGCCACCACCTATGAGCCGCTGATCCTCTATGTGGAGGCGGCGGCACTCTATCTGGCGTTGAGTTCGGTGCTGTCGGCGCTGCAGGCGCGGCTGGAGGTGCGGCTCAACCGCTATGGCGGGTTCCTGGAGGCCAACGCATGATCGGCCTCACCGACATCGAAAAGCGCTTCGGCGACAATCTGGTGCTGAAGGGCGTCACCGTCAGCCTCGACGAGGGCAGCGTGACCGCGCTGGTCGGCCCTTCGGGCGGCGGCAAAAGCACGCTCCTGCGTTGCATCAACCTGCTGGAGATTCCCACGTCCGGTTCCCTGCGCATCGGCGAGGAGACGCTTGCGCTCCATCCCGGCGTCAAGGTGCCGGCCAAGGACGTTCAGCGCATCCGCCTGCAGACCGGCATGGTGTTCCAGAATTTTCAGCTCTTTCCGCATCGCACGGCGATCGAGAATGTCATGGAAGGGCTGGTGACGGTGCTGAAATGGCCGGAGGCGCGAGCGCGCGAGCGGGCGATGGCGCTGCTCGAAAAGGTCGGCATGGCGCACAAGGCCGATGCCTGGCCGGCGACGCTGTCGGGCGGCCAGCAGCAGCGCGTGGCGATCGCCCGGGCGCTGGCGCCCTCGCCGCGCGTGCTGCTTTGCGACGAGCCGACCTCGGCGCTCGATCCGGAACTGGCGCAGGAAGTGGTCGACGTGCTTGGGCAGCTGGCCCGCGAGGGCACGACCATGGTGATGGCCACGCATGATCTCAGGCTCGCCTCCAAGATCGCGCAGGAGGTCGTCTTCCTCGATGCCGGCTCGATCGTCGAGAAGGGACCGGCCTCGGTCGTGTTCGACAATCCGGAGCGCGAGCGCACCAAGCGCTTTATTGCCTCGCTGCGGCAGGAGGAAGCAC
>NZ_RZTO01001074.1:0-1721 GCF_003997225.1 Mesorhizobium sp. M2C.T.Ca.TU.002.02.1.1 | reverse complement strand
GCCGTAGCCGGGGCTATCCCTTTGTTTTGACGCAATTCCGGACGGAAAACCGCTCACACTTTTCCTGGAATTGCTCTAAGAGGATGCCGAAATGCGGCCCATCCGACACGCGGAAAACCACGAAGCGCCCCTGATTTGACTGTCCAAACGTCCCTCAAACTGAAGGTCCAGCCCACCGAGGTCAGCGCGGTGTTGCGCCGTATCCTGGCCGAAAACGGCAAGGAATACCGCTGGACCTATGTCGTTGCCGTCGCCTGCCTGCTGATCGTTTCGGGCACCACCGCCTTCACGGCGTGGATCATGGCGCCGATGATCAACCAGATCTTCTATGAACGGCGCAGCGACATGATCGTCTGGATCTGCGCCGGTTTCATGGGCGCCTCGCTGCTGCGCGGCTTCGCCGGCTATGGCCAGGCGGTGTCGCTGGCCAGGATCGGCAACAATCTGGTCGCCCGCTATCAGAAGCGCAGCTTCGATCATCTGATGAAGCTCGGCGTCGACTTCTTCAACGAGACCCGTTCCGGCCGGCTGGCGGCTCAGGTGAACGAGAATGTCGGCGGCATCCGCGACCTGCTGTCGCTGACGCTGACCTCCATCAGCCGCGACGCAGTTTCGCTCGTCGCCCTTGTCGGGGTGATGATCTACCAGGATCCGGTGCTGTCGCTCAGCTCGCTGCTGATCGGGCCGCCGCTGATCTGGGCCGTCGTCTACATCACCCGCCGCCTGCGCAAGATCAACCGGGAATCCGTGCTGATCAACTCGCGGCTGAACGGGTCGGTGCAGGAGGCCACGCAAGGCATCGCCATCGTCAAGGCCTTCACCCTGGAGGACGAGCTGGCGCGCCGCATCGGCATCATGGCCGACACGGCCGAGCAGCGTAACAACAAGATCGCCCGCGTCTCGGAGCGGCTGTCGCCGATTTCCGAGATCCTGGGCGGCCTCGCCATCACCGCCGTGCTCGCTTATTCCGGCTACAGGGCGCTGGTGCTTGGGCAGCCGCCGGGCGCGGTGTTTTCCTTCATAACCGCGCTGATCCTGGCCTACGACCCGGCACGGCGCCTGGCGCGCACGCAGGTCGGCATGGAACGCGCCCTGGTCAACGCGCGCATGATCTACGAGCTGCTCGACCTCGAGCCGAAGCAGGGCGACGCCCCAGACGCGGTCGAGGCGAAGGTCACCACCGGCGAGGTGCGCTTCAACAACGTGACCTTCGGCTACAACGCCGACACGCCGGTGCTGAAGGATCTGAGCTTTACCGCCGCGGCCGGCAAGGTCACGGCCGTCGTCGGCGCTTCGGGCGCCGGCAAGTCGACGATGGTGGCGCTGCTGCAGCGCTTCTACGACGTTGACAAGGGCTCGATCGAGGTCGATGGCCAGGATATCGCCAAGGTGACCAAGCATTCGCTGCGCCAATCGATCGCCTATGTGGCGCAGGCGCCCTATCTGTTCGAGGGCACGATCCGCGACAACATCCGCTACGGCCGGCTCTCGGCCACCGACGCCGAGATCGAGCAGGCGGCGAAACAGGCGGCGGCCGACGAGTTCATCCGCCAGCAGCCGGAAGGCTACGACACGCCGGTCGGCGAAGGCGGCTCGACCCTTTCCGGCGGCCAGCGCCAGCGCGTGTCGATCGCGCGGGCCATCGTTCGCCAGGCGCCGATCCTCCTGCTCGACGAGGCGACCTCGGCGCTCGACAACGAGGCGGAAGCGCGTGTGCAGGA
>NZ_RZTO01001073.1:0-1722 GCF_003997225.1 Mesorhizobium sp. M2C.T.Ca.TU.002.02.1.1 | reverse complement strand
AGCATCATGCCGCTGATGACGGAACTGAAGAATGGCGACGAGGTCGAGATCATCCGCTCCAAGGCGCAGGTGCCGCCCGCCGCCTGGGAATCGGTCGTGGTCACCGGCAAGGCGCGCGCCGCCATCCGCCGCGCCACCAAGAACGCCATCCGCAAACAATATTCCGGCCTCGGCGCCCGGATTTTGGAGCGCGCCTTCGAGCGCGCCGGCAAGACCTTCACCAAGGAGAGCTTGAAGCCGGTGCTGCACCGCCTGGCGCGCAAGGACATCGAGGACGTGCTGGCTTCCGTCGGCCGCGGCGAGTTGAGCTCCACCGACGTCATGAAAGCGGTCTTCCCCGACTATAAGGACGAGCGCGTCACCGTCGCCCCGCCCAAGCAGCGCGAGGAAGGCTGGTCGAAGATCCGCAACGCCGCCGGCATGCTGTTCCAGATGCCCGGCACACGCGCCGCGAAGAAGGGCAAGGACCAGCCGCGCGACGGCGCGGTGCCGATCCGCGGCGTGCGCGGCGACCTGCCGGTGCGCTTCGCGCCGGAAGGTGCCGTGCCCGGCGACCGCATCGTCGGCATCATCCAGCCGGGAACCGGCATCACCATCTATCCGATCCAGTCGCCGGCGCTGCAGGCCTTCGACGATCAGCCCGAGCGCTGGATCGATGTGCGCTGGGACATCGACGAGCGCACCAAGGAGCGGTTCCCGGCGCGCATCTCGGTCACCGCCATCAATGCGCCCGGTTCGTTGGCCGACATCGCCCAGGTCGTGGCGTCCAACGACGCCAACATCCACACGCTGTCGATGATACGCACGGCGCCCGATTTCACCGAGATGCTGATCGACCTCGAGGTCTGGGACCTGAAGCATCTCAACCGGCTGCTGTCGCAGCTGAAGGACAATTCGAGCGTCAGCGATGCGCGGCGCGTCAATGGGTGAATAGTGAATAGTGAATAGTGAATAGTGAATAGTGAATAGTGAATAGTGAATAGTGAATAGTGAATAGAAGGCGCTATCACTGCCATTCACCATTCACCATTCACCACTCGCCAAAGGCATGGAGCGAACAATGAACACCGACGAAGTGCTGGGCATTTTCCGCGAGGCCGGCGCCGTTCTCGAAGGTCATTTCATCCTGACGTCCGGCCTGCGCAGTCCGGTCTTCCTGCAGAAGGCCCGCGTCTTCATGCATGCCGACAAGACCGAGCGCCTCTGTAAAGCGCTGGCCGCGAAGATCCGCAAGGCGGTGCCTGGCAGGATAGACTACGTCGTCGGCCCGGCGATCGGCGGCCTGATCCCGGCCTATGAAACATCGCGCCATCTGGGTGTTCCGGCGATCTGGGTCGAGCGGGAAGGCGGCGAATTCAGGCTGCGCCGGTTCGAGATCGCCAAGGGCGCGCGCGTGGTCATCGTCGAGGACATCGTCACCACCGGCCTGTCGATCCGCGAGACCATCGATTGCCTGCGAGAGCTTGGCGCCGAGGTCGTGGCGGCGGCCTGCATCATCGACCGCTCGGCCGGCAAGACCGACGTCGGCGTGCCGCTGATCGCGCTTGCCGAATATGAAGTGCCGGCCTATCCCGCCGACCGCCTGCCGCCGGAACTTGCCGCTATTCCAGCCGTTAAGCCCGGAAGCCGCAACATCTGACTCCGCAATGTATGAAAACAAGCACTTGGACGCGTCGCTTGAATCTCTCCGGCAGCCGCCGGGGGCGCGATGATCGCCGGAAT
>NZ_RZTO01001072.1:0-1726 GCF_003997225.1 Mesorhizobium sp. M2C.T.Ca.TU.002.02.1.1 | reverse complement strand
GTGCAGACCAAGTCGATGTCGATCTTCGCGCGCGAGAACCTGTTCGAGTTCGACAAGTTCGCCTATGGCTCGGCCGCCTCGACGCTGCTTTTCCTGATCGTCGGCCTGCTCACCATCGCCTATATCCGGATCGGCCGGCTGCGTTTCGAGGGAGGGCGCTGAGGTGAAGATGCTGAAGCGCGCCGCCTTCTATCTGCTGCTTGCGGCGATCGTCTTCGTCGCGGTGTTTCCGTTCTATTACGCCATCGTCACCAGCCTGAAATCGGGGACCGAATTGTTCCAGGCGGGCCTCTGGCCGCGATCGTTCAGCCTCGCCAACTACCGCAACGTGCTGACCGAAGGTCCCTTCCTGCGCAATCTCGTCAATTCGCTCGTCGTCTCCGGCGCGGTCGTGGCGGTCTCGCTGCTCATCGGCATCACCGCGGCCTATGCGCTGGCGCGCATCCGCTTCCGCGGGCGCTCGGCGCTGATGCTCGCGATCCTGTCGGTCTCGATGTTTCCGCAGGTGGCCGCGCTTGCCGGGCTGTTCGAGATCATCCGGGCGCTGCATCTCTACAATTCGCTCCTGGCGCTCATCCTGTCCTACATGATCTTCACGCTGCCGTTCACGGTGTGGGTGCTCACCACTTTCGTGCGCGACCTGCCGGTCGAGATCGAGGAGGCGGCGATCCTCGACGGCGCCGGACCGTGGCTCATCGTCACGCGCATCTTCCTGCCGCTGATGTGGCCGGCTTTAGCCACAACCGGGCTGCTCGCCTTCATCAGCGCCTGGAACGAGTTCCTGTTCGCGCTCACCTTCACCTCCACCAACACGCAGCGCACCGTGCCGGTGGCGATCGCGCTTCTGTCGGGCAACTCGCAGTTCGAGATCCCCTGGGGCAACATCATGGCCGCCTCGGTGATCGTCACCGTGCCGCTGGTGGTGCTGGTGCTGATCTTCCAGCGCAGGATCGTTTCCGGTTTGACCGCCGGCGGGGTGAAGGGCTGACGCGGTGGTGGTTCAGATATCCGGCGCGTTGCCGACCTTCTTCTTCATGTCGAGCGCCCAGGCGCGGCCTTCATCGCCGCCCCACAGCAGCCAGGCGATGTAGCCGGCCGAGGGATTGTCCTCATTGCCGTAATTCTTCCCGCGTTTGTCGACCTCGTGGCGGGCGAAATAGCTGACCATGCGCCGGATGGTCGAGGGCGACAGGTTACTGCGGTTCTTGAGCTCGGTGGCGCGGGCGACGCCGATCTCGGTGCCGCCACGGCCGAACTCGCCGCGCAACCTCAAACCCTTGGCGGCATTGTCGGCAACGATCTGCGGGCAGCGCAGGTCGATTTCGTCGCTGTCGGTCATTTTTCTCCCCCGTTTCCCGGACGGTTTTAGCCAATGGAAAGAATGCGGAAAAGCCGTGCGGGTTCCCTGGCGAAAAATGTCGGAACCGGTCCGGGCGGCCCGTCCTTGGGCTGTAGAGCAACCCGCGCCGGGACGCCGGCGCGAAGGCCAAGGAGACGATCATGATCACCTTTCCGAATGAATCCGCCAACTACCGCACGGCCCGCGAGAAACTGCTGAAGAAGGAAATCGAGCTGCGCCGCGCCATGGAGGCGGTCGCCGAAGCGAGGCGCGCCTTGCCGCCGGGCGGGCTGGTGCCGCAGCATTATGTGTTCGACGCCCTGGGCGACCAGAACCAGCCGGCGAAGGTCAAGCTGTCGGACCTCTTCGCGCCGGGCAAGGATACGC
>NZ_RZTO01001071.1:0-1729 GCF_003997225.1 Mesorhizobium sp. M2C.T.Ca.TU.002.02.1.1 | reverse complement strand
GGCTATTACGACGCCTACTATCTGCAGGCGCAGAAGGTGCGCTCGCTCATCAAACGCGACTTCGAGAATGTCTTTGCCGCCGGCGTCGATGTCATCCTGACGCCCGCGACCCCATCGGCCGCCTTCGGCATCGCCGACGAGGACATGGCCTCCGATCCGGTCAAGATGTATCTCAACGACATCTTCACGGTGACGGTGAACATGGCCGGCCTTCCCGGCATTTCCGTGCCGGCCGGCTTGGACGGCAAGGGTCTGCCGCTCGGCCTGCAGCTGATCGGCCGTCCGTTCGACGAGGAAACGCTGTTCCAGACGGCCAATGTCATCGAGCAAGCGGCGGGCAAATTTCAGCCGGAAAAGTGGTGGTAACTGCCCAAGGTCCTGTATTGGAAGCCCCAAGAAGATTCCAATCCCGACTTGCCATCCCAACCATGCTTGGGTCAGATTTGACCTGAAGCAAAGGGGGAGCAATGTACGCAAAGGCCTTATTCGCCTCGATTGTCGTGACAATCGCGCCTATTGCAGCGATGGCAGCTGAGGATCCGGTTGTATTTGTGCAGCGCGAGCTAGCGAACAACCTGAGCGCGCCACAAAGCTACGAGCTGGTCAGCAATCAGGGCAACAACGCGGTTGTCAGCCTCACTGCGATTGCTCCGGAGACAACATACTACAAGGACAAGCTCCCCGCTCGAAGGATGAATCTATACGTTTATCTGGTCAAAGCGGGGGAAAGCTGGGGGATTTCCGGGTCAGCGTATGCGATGCCAAAAACGGTGCGCATGAGCTTCAAATACGGGCTGTCTCAATCTCCAGCCGAAATGACAAGCACTTCATCCATCACTCTCAAGGGAGCTGAGTGGATACACTCCCATCTGGTGCTTGTCGCGTCCACCGACGATGTGATCATTGCTCATTTCCGTGAGAAGCAAGAAACGATCGAAAAGATTCGTAGCCAGGTTGGGCTTCATCCAACAAGTCAATATCCAAACATCGATCATGATGCGCCCGGCTATAAGGAGCTTTTTGATGAAGCTTCAATCGAGTACGTCGATCTGAAAAAACGCGCTGGCGGAGACGTAAAGGAAAGCTGCAGTTTCGCGGATTGTTTTGCCCTGATTCTGGCGTTCGACTCACCCCACTACGAGATCGGTTACCTTCACGTGACGCGCCCTGAGGACGTCCCGCCCGTTTCAGAGGACGGATACATCGTTGTTCGCTCTCTTGGCGATGGCTGGTATTTTTTCCGTCGGCTTTGAAAAGGACGCTTGAGGCTGTTCTATCACCTCTCCAAGATATTCTGGTTTTTCGGCCAGCCGATCAACCTGGCGATCTTTCTGCTGCTTGCCGGCCTGTTGGCAGCGCTGTTCCGGCGGCGCCGGCTGGCAGCGACGGGCACTGTGCTCGGCATCGCGATCCTGGTTCTTTCGGCCTGGACGTCGGTCGGCGCGATGATGCTCACCCCGCTGGAAGAACGCTTTCCGAAGCCGCCATTGCCTGAGAAGGTCGACGGCATCGTCGTGCTTGGCGGTGGCTTCGAGGGCGCCATCAATCTGGCGCGCGGCGGTTATGAGCTGAACAGCGGCGGCGATCGTATGGTCGAAACGGCGATCCTGGCCAGGCGCTTTCCCCAGGCGAAGATCGTCGTGTCCGGCGGCAACGGTTCGCTTTTCCTCGACGGCGAGGGCGATGCCGACACGGCGCCGAGGCTACTCGGGGCGCTCGGCGTTTCGGC
>NZ_RZTO01001070.1:0-1732 GCF_003997225.1 Mesorhizobium sp. M2C.T.Ca.TU.002.02.1.1 | reverse complement strand
GACCAGCGTGTTGAGCACGGCCTCCTCGGTCGCCTGCACCACGGCGGTGTAGAAATCGTCCATGCGGCCCCATGGAATGAAATCCATATGGCTGTAGCTCTCATTGCTGGGAGCGCCCTTGGGAAAGCGGCCGTTGAGCGCGTCACCATTGGCTGTCGAGAAGGCGAGAAAGATATCGCCGGAGAAATGCGAGCCGGCGGTGCCGGTGCGCGCCAGCCCGAGCGGCACGCGGCGCGCCAGCGCCTTGCACTGTCCGGGCAACAGCGGCGCGTCTGTTGCAACGATGCCGATGCAGGAGCCGGCGCCGGTCGGCCCGCCGCTGAAATACGCCTCCATCGGATTGTCGGCGGCAAGCTCGTGCCCGAGCGGCACGCCGGCGATGCTGATCTCCTGGCGCGAACCGAAATTGGCCTGCAGGAAGACGCCGACCGTGTAGGCGCGGTGGCCATAGTCGACGATCCGCGAAGCGCTGCCTGAACCGCCTTTGAACGCGTAGCAATTCATACCGGTGCCGCCGCCGACCGATCCTTCCTCGATGCCGCCGCCGGCAGCGTTGTCGATCGCCTCGATCGCGTGGTCGACAGTGACATGCGAGCCGTTGATGTCGTTCAGATAGCCGTCCCAGGTTTCGGCCACCACCGGCAGCAGCCATTGGCTCGCCAGTTGCGGCTTGTTGCGCGCCACCCAGTCGATGACGCCGCGATGACAGGGGCCGACCGCGTGCGTGTTGGTGATCAGGATCGGCATCGAGAGGCTGCCGGCCTCCTCCAGCCAAGAGGCGCCGGTCATCTCGCCATTGCCGTTGAAGGAATGGTAGCCGGCTGCCAATGCCACCCCGACGCCGTCACGGCCGAGCGGCAGGATCGCGGTGACGCCCGTGCGCACCGGCCCATGGCCCATGGAGAGCCCGCCGTCGCCTTTGATGAGCGTCGAATAGCCGACGAGCACGCCGTCGACGTCTGTGATGGCATTTGCCGGGCCTGGCGTGCCGGGCAGGGGGATGCCGAGGCCGCGGGCCCGCGTCTTGCCGGCCGGCGTGGTGGTCGGGGCTAGTCGTTGGTCCATGCTGAGGGGATGCTCCATTGATGAGAGCCGGCTCAGCCAAGGCTGCAGCCGGTCGCAAGTTCCGCATAGCTGGTGAGGATCGCCATCGCCGAGGCATGGTCGATGGCCGGCACGACGTTGACGAGGTGCAGGCCAAGGCCGTCCTCGAGCACGACGAGGCTGCGGGCGATGACCTCGCTGGCCGCGCTCAGCTCGAAGATGCCGGTGGCCGCGCCCGCCTCGAGTATGCCGACATAGATCGCCACCTGGCGCTCGAAGAGCGTGATATGGCGGGCGGCATAGCTGGCGTCCGAGCGCGAATAGGCGCCGAGCTCCAGCAGAAGCCGGCAGAGCTGGTCGTCCGGATCGGTCGGCAGGCCGCTTTCCAGCATCGTCCTCAACCGCGCCCGCGGATCGGCGATCGCGGCGACCGATGACGCGCGCTGGGTGCAGAAGCGTTCCACGGCCTTCTTCTGCACGTCGTCCAGAAGCTCCTTGAGGCCGGGATAATAATAGAGCAGGGCGCTCGAGCTCATGCCGGCCTCGTTGGCCACGTCGCGCAAGGTGACGCCCGCGAGGCCGCGCTTGGCGATCATCGATTCCGCCGCTGCGACCAGGGTGAGGCGGCGATCGGTCTGTGTCTTGGGTCTGCCCATTTCGATTTCCTGAATTT
The DNA here is from genome assembly GCF_003997225.1 of Mesorhizobium sp. M2C.T.Ca.TU.002.02.1.1. Classification (NCBI taxonomy): domain Bacteria; kingdom Pseudomonadati; phylum Pseudomonadota; class Alphaproteobacteria; order Hyphomicrobiales; family Phyllobacteriaceae; genus Mesorhizobium; species Mesorhizobium sp. M2C.T.Ca.TU.002.02.1.1. The sequence goes on along the minus strand of NZ_RZTO01001070.1, from coordinate 15 downwards.
GATTCAATAAAAACT
>NZ_RZTO01000106.1:0-11327 GCF_003997225.1 Mesorhizobium sp. M2C.T.Ca.TU.002.02.1.1 | reverse complement strand
AGCACATCCCCGTCTATTATCCGCAGAGCGTCGGCGCGGTCGGCGGCGTGGTGGGCATGATCGGCGGCCTCGGCGGCTTCATCCTGCCGATCGCCTTCGGCGCGCTGAACGACCTCACCGGGGTCTGGTCGAGCTGCTTCATGCTGCTCTTCCTGATCGTCGTCTCCTGCCTCGTCTGGATGCACGTCACCATCCGCCGGATGGAGCGCGCGGCCGAGGTCGAGAGCCCGTCCCTATCCTACGCCACCGAATAGATCGGAGCAGACCGACATGAGCGAGAAACTCGTCATCATCGGCAACGGCATGGCGCCCGGCAGGATGCTCGAGCACCTGCTGGAAGCAGCGCCCGATCGCTACGTCGTTACCATCTTCAACGCCGAGCCGCGCGTGAACTACGACCGCATCATGCTGTCGCCGGTGCTGTCGGGCGAGAAGGCGTTCGAGGAGATCGTCATCCATGGCGACGGCTGGTACATCAAGCACGGCATCACCCTCTACAAGGGCCACCGGATCGTCGCCATCGACCGGGAAGCGAAGACCGTCACCTCGGATCACGGCGTGACCGAAAGCTACGACAGGCTGGTCATCGCCACCGGCTCGGTTCCCTTCATCATCCCGGTGCCGGGCAAGGACCTGCCCGGCGTGCTCAGCTATCGCGATCTCGACGACGTCAACGCCATGCTGCTCGCCGCGCAATCACGGGCCAAGGCGGTCGTCATTGGCGGCGGCCTGCTTGGGCTCGAAGCGGCGGCGGGGCTTAAAGAACGCGGCATGGAGGTCACCGTATTGCACGTCATGCCGACGCTGATGGAGCGCCAGCTCGATCCGGCCGCGGGCTACCTGTTGCAGAAGGCCGTCGAGGCGCGCGGCATCAAGGTCATGACCAAGGCCAACACCAAGGCGATTATCGGCAACGGCAAAGTCGAGGGCGTCGAGCTTACGGACGGCACGATCATCCCGGCAACGCTGGTGGTGATGGCGGTCGGCATCCGTCCCAGCACCGCTTTGGCCAAGGACGCAGGGCTGGAGGTCAATCGCGGCATCGTCGTGGACGACCGCATGCGGACCTCCGATCCGGCCGTCATGGCGCTTGGCGAATGCGCGGAGGTCGGCGGCCATGTCTACGGGCTGGTCGCGCCGCTTTACGAGATGGCCCGCGTCGCGGCAGCCGGGCTGGCGGACGGCGAGGACAGGCGTTTCGTCCATTCCGATACGCCGACCAAGCTCAAGGTCACCGGCATCGACCTTTATTCGCTCGGCGACTTCGCCGATGGCGAGGATCGTGAGGAGATCATCCTGCGCGATGCATCCGCCGGCATCTACAAGCGCGTCGTGCTGCAGGACAACCGCATCATCGGCATGGTCCTGTTCGGCGAGACCGCCGACGGCGCGTGGTTCAACGACCTCAAGAAGAAAGCGACGGACATTTCGGAGATGCGCGACACGCTGATCTTCGGCCAGGCGTTCCAGGGGGGCGCTTCCTCGGACCCTTTGGCGGCCGTTGCGGCACTGGCGGATGATGCGGAAATCTGCGGCTGCAACGGCGTCTGCAAGGGCAAGATCACCGGCGCGATCACGGGCAAAGGGCTGACCGGGCTCGACGACGTGCGCGCCCACACCAAGGCCTCAGCCTCGTGCGGTTCGTGCACGGGTCTCGTCGAACAACTGCTGAGGCTCACGCTGGGCGAGGCCTACAATCCGGCGGCGGTGCAGCCCATGTGCGGCTGCACGCCGCTCGGCCACGACGACGTGCGGCGCCTGATCAAGGCGAAAGACCTGAAGACGATCCCCGCCGTCATGCAGGAGCTCGAATGGAAGACCTCCTGCGGCTGCGCCAAATGTCGGCCGGCGCTCAACTACTATCTCGTCTGCGATTGGCCGGACCAGTATGCCGACGACTATCAGTCGCGTTTCATCAACGAGCGCGTGCATGCGAACATCCAGAAAGACGGCACCTATTCGGTGGTGCCGCGCATGTGGGGCGGCGTGACCAGCGCCGGCGAACTGCGCGCCATCGCCGACGTGGTCGACAAGTTCGAGATCCCGATGGTCAAGGTGACCGGCGGCCAGCGCATCGACATGCTGGGCATCCGCAAGGAAGACCTGCCGGCGGTGTGGGCCGATCTCGGCAAGGCCGGCTTCGTCTCCGGCCATGCCTATGCCAAGGGCCTGCGCACGGTGAAGACCTGCGTCGGCTCCGACTGGTGCCGTTTCGGCACGCAGGATTCGACCGGTCTCGGCATCCGCATCGAGAAGTTCATGTGGGGCTCATGGACGCCGGCCAAGGTGAAGATGGCGGTGTCGGGATGCCCGCGCAATTGCGCCGAAGCGACCTGCAAGGATGTCGGCGTGGTGTGCGTCGACTCCGGCTACGAGATCCATTTCGCCGGTGCGGCCGGCCTCGACATCAGGGGCACGGAAGTGCTGGGCCTGGTGAAGACCGAGGACGAGGCGTTGGAGGTGATCGTGGCGCTCGTCCAGATGTACCGCGAGCAGGCCCGCTATCTGGAGCGCATCTACAAGTGGGCCAAGCGCATCGGCACCGCCGAGATCAAGAAGCAGATCCTGGACGACACCGAGAAGCGCCGCGCCTATTTCGAGCGCTTCGTCTTCAGCCAGAAATTCGCGCAGGTCGATCCGTGGTCGGAGCGGGTCTCCGGCAAGGACAAGCATGAGTTCCGGCCGATGGCCTCGGTCGGGTTCGCGGAGGCGGCTGAATAATGGAGATGTTTGCGCGAGGCACCCCCCTCTGGCCTGCCGGCCATCTCCCCCGCAAGGGGGGAGATCGGATGTCATCCCGGCTTTCGCCAATCTCCAACGGTGCTGGATTGGGCGGAGCGCCCAAGCTGCCAATCTCCCCCCTTGCGGGGGAGATGTCCGGCAGGACAGAGGGGGGTGCCTGGGCGCCTTCCTATCAGCCAAAGACGAGGACGGCCGCATGACCTGGACACCGATCGGCTCCCTTTCCGACATTCCGCCGCGCGGCGCGCGTTGCGTGGCCACTCCGCAAGGCAAGATCGCGGTCTTCCGCACCGCGGACGACCAGGTCTTCGCCATCGACGACCATTGCCCGCACAAGGGCGGGCCGCTCAGCCAGGGCATCGTCCATGGTGCGGCGGTGACCTGCCCGCTGCACAATTGGGTGGTCTCGCTGGAGACCGGCAAGGCGCTCGGCGCCGACGAAGGCTCGGTCAGGACAATCCCCGTCAGGATCGAGGGCGAACGGCTCTTCATTGCGCTTGAAGCGCTGGTCTCGAAAGCGGCCTGAGGCATGGCAGAGGCACGCGAGGTGAGGACCACCTGCCCCTATTGCGGGGTGGGATGCGGCGTGCTGGCCGAGATCGCCGCGGACGGCACCACAACCGTCCGCGGCGATCCCGAGCACCCGGCCAATTTCGGCCGGCTCTGCTCGAAGGGATCCGCCCTCGGCGAGACGCTCGGCCTCGAAGGCCGTCTGCTTCAGCCGGAGGTGCTCGGCAAGCCGGCGAGCTGGGACGAAGCGCTCGACCTCGTGGCCTCAAAATTCTCGCAGGCGATTGCCGAGCATGGGCCGGACGCGGTCGCACTCTACGTCTCCGGCCAGTTGCTCACCGAGGACTATTACGTCGCCAACAAGCTGATGAAGGGTTTCGTCGGCTCGGCCAATATCGACACCAATTCTAGGCTGTGCATGGCCTCGTCCGTCGCCGGCCACCGCCGCGCTTTCGGCGAGGACATCGTTCCCGGCGTCTATGAGGATTTCGAGCGCGCCGATCTCATCGTGCTCACAGGCTCCAACACCGCATGGTGCCATCCGGTTCTCTACCAGCGCATGCTCGTCGCGCGGAAGGAACGCGGAACCAGGATCGTCGTCATCGACCCGCGCCGCACCGCCACGGCCGACGAGTGCGACCTGCATCTGGCGCTCGATCCGGGCACGGACGTGCTTCTGTTCAACGGGCTGCTGGCACACCTCGTCCAGGCCGGAAAGATCGATGCCGATTTCATCCGCGACCATACGTCGGGCTTCGACGCCGCGGCGGCGCTTGCCGCCGCCGATGCGCCGTCGATCGCGCGTGTCGCGAAAGGTTGTGGGCTGGCGGCCGCCGATGTCCGGGCCTTCTACGATCTCTTCGCCGGGACCGAACGGACCGTCACGGTCTTCAGCCAGGGCGTCAACCAGTCGGCGCACGGGACCGACAAGGTCAACGCCATCATCAACTGCCACCTCGCCACTGGCCGCATCGGCAAGCCCGGCACGGGGCCGTTCTCCGTCACTGGCCAGCCGAACGCCATGGGCGGGCGCGAGGTCGGCGGTCTGGCCAACCAGCTTGCCGCGCATATGGACTTTGCGGATCCGGCCAACATCGACCGTGTCTCGCGCTTCTGGAACGCGCCCAACATCGCGCGGCGCGGCGGCCTGAAGGCTGTCGACATGTTCCAGGCGGTCGCCGAAGGCCGCATCAAGGCGCTGTGGGTGATGGGCACCAATCCCGCCGTCTCGATGCCGGATGCGTCGCGCGTGCGCGCGGCGCTAGCCAAATGCGAGTTCGTGGTGGTCTCGGATGTGACCCGCACCGACACCACGCGCTACGCCGATGTGCTGCTGCCCGCCGCCGCCTGGGGCGAAAAGGATGGCACGGTCACCAATTCGGAACGGCGGCTCTCACGCCAGCGGCCGTTCCTGCCGCCGCCGGGCGTGGCGAGGGCCGACTGGCGCATCGTCTGCGAGGTCGCCGCCCGCATGGGCTTTGGTGACGCCTTCACCTACCAGACGCCGGCCGAGATTTTTCGCGAGCATGCGGCGCTTTCCGCCTTCGAGAATGGGGGCGGGCGCGTGTTCGATATCGGCGGCATGGCTGACCTCAGCGATGAAGACTATTTCGCCTTCACGCCGTGTCATTGGCCCGTGTTGGAGCGAGGCGAGCAGCAGACACGATTGTTCCGCGATGGCCGCTTCCCGACGCCGGACGGCCGCGCGCGTTTCGTGCCGGTGCGGCAGGAGGCAATGGCTTTCGCGGTCGACGCGGACTACCCGCTTGCCCTCAACACCGGCCGGCTGAGCGATCAGTGGCACACCATGACGCGCACCGGGAACGTGCCGCGTTTGATGGCGAACGCGCCGGAACCGGCGGTCGAGCTCCATCCGGCGGATGCGGCCGCGCACCGTCTCAAGGATGGCGATCTCGCCCATCTGTCGACCCGCTTCGGCTTCGTCCGCGCCAGGGTGCGCGTGACCGAGGCGCAGCGGCGCGGCCAGGCCTTCATGCCCATGCATTGGAGCGGCCAGTTCGCGGCCAGGGCCGCAGCGGGCCTTTTGTCCTCGCCAGTCACCGATCCGCATTCCGGCCAGCCGGAGTTGAAGCATGTCCCGGCCAGGATCGTGCGCGAAAACACCGGATGGACCGGCGTGCTCATCACGCGCCGCGATCTGAGGCCAACGGGCTTCGTCCACTGGAGCCGGCATGCGGTCGAGGGCGGCTGGGTCTACGAGCTGACCGGAACCGAGCCGCCGGACCAGGGGATTCTCCTGGCGCGCAAGCTGCTCGGCGTGCAGCGACGGGATCAGCTCCTGGAGTACACCGATCGCCGCGGCCTTGCTTATCGCGCCGCGGCGATCGACGATGGCGGCGCCATGGCGGAAGCCCTGCTTGCCGCCGCTCCGGACCAATTGCCGGCGCGGGATTGGCTGGTGTCGTTGCTTGCCACGCGCCAGCCGCTGTCCACGGCCGATCGTCACGCGCTTCTGTCGGGACGCTCGCCGGTGCCCATGCCGGCCATCGGGCGCGTCGTGTGCGCGTGCTTCCATATCGGCGCCAACCAGCTTGCGTCGGCGGTGGCTTCCGGGTGCGACAGCCTCGAAGCGATCGGCTCGACATTGCGCGCCGGCACCAATTGCGGCTCATGCCGCTCCGAGATCCAGGCGATCATCGACGCCCGGCACATTCAAGCGGCAGAGTGAACCGTTCCTGTCACGGCCGACTTCAGCGGTCCTCGACGATCCGCAGATACGCCGCCGTCACGAACAGCACGATGAAGCCGAACAAGATGCGGCGGCCGCCTTCCGGCATCTGCAGGATGGTGAGCAGCGTCGTCAGCACGGTCAGGATCAGCGCGCCGATGATGGTGCCCGTGTAGCCGCCGCGACCGCCGAAGATCGAGGTGCCGCCGATGACGGCGGCTGCCACCGAAGGCAGCACCAGCGGTTCGGCGAGCGAGAGCGATGGCGCCTTGATCAGGCCGATATAGAGCAGGCCGGTGATGCCGGCGAGCAGGCTGGAAAGCACGTAGAGCGCCGTGATCACCTGCCAATAGCGCACGCCTGACAGGCGCGCGGCGCGCTCATTGTCGCCGACGGCATAGAGCAGACGGCCGAAGCCGGTGCGGTTCAGCATGAAGACGATCAGCACGGCCACCGGCACGAACAGGAGAAGCGCGTTGGGGAAGCCGTAGGTGACGCCGGTGCCCAGCCAGTTGAGGAAATCGGGAATCTTGGCGCCGGAAGCGATCACGGTGCGCTGGTAGACCTGCAGGAAGCCGGTGCCGATCAGGCTGGTGCCGAGCGTCATGATCAGCGGATGGACACGGAACACGCCGACGCCGATGCCGTTGACGAGGCCGATCAGCACGGCGGGCAGCATGGCGAGCAGAAACGCCACCGCCGGGTCCTGGTTGACGATCTGGGTGGCCATGATGAAGGCGCTCATCGTCGCCACCGTGCCGACGGAAAGGTCGATGCCGCCGGTCAGCATGGTCATGGTCTGGCAGCCGGCGAGGATCGCCAGCGGGATGGCGAACTTCGCCGTGTTGGCGAGCCAGCGCTCGTTGACGATGCCGGGGCGCAGCACCTGCAGGATCACCACGAGGATGATCAAAAGGATGATCAGCGGGATGAGCGGCCGGTCCGCCATGAAGCGCTTCAGGCGCCGGCCGAACGAGACAGGCTGGGGCATGGTCGCGATGTCGGTCATGGCGTTGCTCCCGCCGGGCGGCTGCGCATGGTGATGAAGGCGCCGAACATCACGACCGCGACCATGATCAAACCCTCGATGATGGCGGTGACGTTCGGATCGATGGCCAAGAGCGTCAGGTCGGTGCGCACCAGCCTCAGCACGAAGACGGCGATGATCGGCCCGAGCAGGCCGCCCTTGCCGCCGCCGAGCGCGACGCCGCCCAGCACCACGGCGGCGACGCTGGCGAGCAGATAAGGCCCGGGGATCGGCGCGCCGATGCCGGTGCTGATGGTGAGCGACAGGCCGCCAAGTGCTGCGAACAGGCCGGACAGCGCATAGGCGATGATCCTGGTGCGCGCCACCGGCACCCCGCTGCGGAAGGCGGCAAGCTCGTTGCTGCCGATGGCGTAGATGGAAAGGCCAAGGCGCGAGCGCCTGAGCGGAATCCACACGATGCAGAGGCAGACGACGAGCAGCACCAGCGCCTTCGGCACCCAGGCGTCGGCCCAATCGGGAAGGCCGGGGATCGGCACGGTGCCGACGACGCTTGCCTTCAGCCATTCGGCGGCGGCGCCGCCGGGCGCTTCAAGCACGAGCAGCGCCGCGCCCTGCAGCACGAACAGCATGGCCAAAGTGACGACGATGTCGGGCACCCGGGTGACGACGATGAGGATGCCGTTCAGCGCGCCGAGCGCCAGCCCCATCGCCAGCACGAAGGGAACGACGAAGAGTGCGTATTCCTCGCTGGCGCCGTTCATCATCGAGGCGGCGGTGACGCTGGTCAGGGCCATCATGGCGGCGACCGACAGGTCGATGCCGCCGGCGATGACGACGACCGTCTGGGCGGCGACGGCGAAAGCGTAGGGTAGGACTGCCCGCGCGAGCGAGCCGAAATCGCCGCTGCCATAGCCCGGCTGGATCAGCTTGGTGACGACGAAGAGGAAGATCAGCAAGGCGAAGAGGCCTGCCACCCAGCCCTGGTTGCGGAGAAAGCGGCTCATGACGCGGCCTCCGCATCGGAAGCGGGTTTGACCTCGGCAAGGATGCCGACATCGGCCTTGGCACCGCGCGGCAGGCCGTAGGCGGCCCGCATCAAGGCCGGCTCGTCGGCCTCTTCGACCGGGAAAGTATCGACGACGCGGCCGCCGAAGATGACGATGACGCGGTCGCAGACACGCTGCACCTCTTCCATCTCGGATGTGTAGAACAGCACCGATTTGCCCTGGCCGGCGAGCTCGCGCAGCAGCTTGTAGATCTCCTGCTTGGTGCCGACATCGATGCCGCGCGTCGGGTCGAAGCAAAGGATGGTGCGGGCGTTGGCCGCGATCCAGCGGGCGATGGTCACCTTCTGCTGGTTGCCGCCGGAAAGGCGCTGCACCTCGCCCTGGGCGCGGGTGTCGATCTGCAATCTGCCGATGGCGCCCGAAACCACCACCTGTTCGCGGCGCATGCGGATCGGCCCCCATTTGCGCAGCGCCGCGCTGAAGGGCAGGGCGATGTTCTCGCGCACCGAACGCTGCATGGCCAAAGCCTCGGTGCGGTCGCCCGGCACATAGGCGATGCCAGCCTGGATGGCGTCGCTCGGATGCGAGAATTTCACCGGCGCGCCGTCGACGTCGATGCTGCCGCCGGTCGGGCGGATCGAGCCGGCCAGCGCTGCGAAGAGCTCGTCCTGGCCCTGGCCCTCGAGCGCAAAGACGCCGGCGACCTCGCCATTGGCGAGATCGAAGGAGACGTCGTTGAGCTTGGTGCCGAGCTGCAGGTTGCGGACCGACAGGCGCGGGCGGCCACCGCCGGCAATCGCTACATCGTTTGCCGCGCGCGCGGCGACGCGTGTCTTCTCGATGCGGGCACCGAGCATCATCTCGACTATTCTTTCCTCGATGCCAGGCTCGATGTCGACGACACCGACCGTGGAGCCGTCGCGCAGCACGGTGGCGCGGTCGCAGAGCGCGGAGATCTCGACGAAACGGTGCGAGATGAAGATGACCGAGCGGCCGGCGTCGCCCTGGCGGCGCACGACCTCCAGCACCTTCTCGGCAAGGTTCGCCGGCAGGGCCGCGGTCATCTCGTCGAGCAGAAGCACGTCGGGTTCGACGGCAAGCGCTCGGGCAAGGTCGAGCACGCGCAGGATGGCCAGCGGGATATGGCGGGCGGTCTCGCGAATATCGAGGTCGGGAATGCCGAGCTCGCGCACCCAGGCCCGGAAGGGCTCGACCGGCGTGCCGGTCAGCCGCAGGTTGGACAGGACGTCGAGATCGGGGATCAGCGAAGGTTCCTGGTAGACCGGCAGCAGGCCGGCGCGGCGGGCGGCGGCCGGCGAGCGGACATCGAGCTGCTGGCCGCGGATCAGGATGCGCCCGGCATCCGCCTTGATCGCCCCGGTCAGGATCTTCACCAGCGTCGACTTGCCGGCGCCGTTGGCGCCCATCAGCGCATGCACTTCGCCCGGCAGCACCGAGAGCGAGGCGTTGCGCAGCGCGGCAACGGCGCCGTAGTTCTTCGCCACGCCGGTGGCGTCGAGGAGAGGGTTGGCGGTCAAGGCGTTCTCGATTTAAAGGCTCAAATTATGCGTGCCAAATCAAATGGCAAGGACGCCAGACCTCGGTCCGGCGTCCTCACGCTTGCGTTCGGATCAGGCGCTTACTCGCCCGGGCCCTTGCAGGCGACGATCTGATCCTTGGTGTAGGTCGTCCAGTCCGGGATCGAGATCGAGACCGGCCATTCGGGGCTGAGCGAGGGGTCGACGACGCTCTTCAGCTTGGCCTTGCCTTCGTCGGTGGCGTTTTCCCAGAGCTGCGGCTCGACCAGAACGGTCTGCTGCGCCGGCTTCTTGCCGTCGAGGATTTGCAGGGCCAGGGTCACGCCGGCGCCGCCGATCGAACCGGGATTGGTGACGGCAGCGCCCACCAGGCCCTTGACCGAGCTCAACTGGCCGACGAAGCCGGCATTGTCGGCGCCGACCACAGGCACCATCGGCGCCTGCTGCTCGACCAGCGCGTCGACGATGACGTTGTCGATGCCCGAGGTCCAGATGCCGTTGATCGGCGTGCCGGTGGCGAGGAAGGACAGGATCTGCTGCTTGGCCTGGTCCTGCTGCCAGCCGGTGAACACTTCCTGCGCGACCTTCACGTCGGGGAATTCGGCCAGCGCCTTCTTGAAGCCTTTGTCGCGATCAGAGTCGGCCGAAGCGCCGGCGGCGCCGCGCATGTAGAACACCTCGCCCTTGCCGCCCATCTGCTGGAACAGCCACTTGGCGCCGAGATAGGCGTATTGTTCCTGGTTGTTGGAGATGATGTAGGCGGACGGTTCCGTCACCGCCTGGTCGACGGCGACGACGACGATGCCGGCCTTGGTGGCTTCTTCCAGGCCGGCCTTGATACCGGCCGGATCGGCCGGGTTGACGACGATGGCGTCGACCTTGGCGCTGATCAGGTTGCGGATGTCCTCGAGCTGGCCGGCGGCGTCGGTGTTGCGGTGGGCGATGTTGAGCTTCGCCACCTCGCCGGAAGCGAGCGCCTGCGCCTTCATCGCGCAGATCATCTCCTCGCGCCAGCCATTGCCCTGCACGGTGTTGGAAATGCCGATCGTGTATTTGCCTGCGGCGGTCGAAACGCCCGCCGAGGCAAGCAAGGCAGCGCCCGCTAGCAGCGAGGCCACGGTCAGATGTTTTTTCATTTCTATACTCCTCCACATTGATCTTTTCAGTTCAGTTCCAGGGCTCCGATGCGATCGGAGCCAAGCTTTTCGTCATTTGATGAAGGGGCGCAGCACGTCGCGGGCAAGCAGGAAGCCGCGCTTCACCTTTTCGTCCGTCCCCTCGAAGCGCCGGTCCTCATGCTCGATGATGACCGGCCCGTCATAGCCGGCCCGGTAGAGGCCCGAAAAAATCCTGCTCCAATCGATGTCCCCAAGCCCCGGCATGCGCGGCACCTGCCAGCCTATGCCAGCGGAAAGGATTCCGCGCTCGTACAAACCATCATGATCAATCATCAGGTCCTTGGCATGCACATGCAGCATGTTTGCGCCGAACTCGCGGATGAAGCGCTCCTGGTCGATCATCTGCCAGACGAGATGCGAGGGGTCGAAATTCATGCCGACATCGCCGCCCCAGGCTTCGAGGATGCGGCGCCAGACATTGGGCGAATAGGCGATGTTGTGCCCGCCCGGCCACTCGTCATAGCTGAAGATCATCGGGCAGTTCTCGAAAGCGAGCTTCACACCATGCTCGCGGGCATGGGCGATGATCGCCGGCCAGATTTTTTGCGCGTCTTCCCAATTGGCGTCGACATTTTTCGAGGCGTCGCCGCCGCAGAATGTGTTGACCAGCGGGACCCCCATGCGGCTCGCCAGCACGATCACCTTCTTCAGGTGATCGATCACAGCCTCGCGATG
>NZ_RZTO01001069.1:0-1732 GCF_003997225.1 Mesorhizobium sp. M2C.T.Ca.TU.002.02.1.1 | reverse complement strand
CGTTCAACCCAGAAATCGCCCGCAGCACTTAGCCGAATGTCGACCGCGGCGCCCGACTGAACCTCGATTTAAAGCCGTTCTTCGAGCAATTCGGGCGTGATGTTCCGACCGGCGTAGAAGATGCCCAGGATCAGCACACGCTCGCCGTCGGCCGCGAAAACGATACTGACCGCGCGGCGATAGCCGATGATCCGCAGCCCCGGCATGATCTCCACCCGCTCAGTGCCGCGCTGTGGAAATGTCGACAAGCCCAAGCAATGATCGCGGATGCCCGAGACAAAATTCCAGGCAACCGTCGGCGACGCACGCTCGGCTATATCCTCATAGAGTTGTTCGAGCTCGGCTTCCGCTTTCGCGTGGAAGACAATCGGGTATTCCATTCCCTACTTGGCTTTCGCCTGCCGTGCGCGATGACGGGCCTCCAATCGGGAAAACACCGTTTCAGCCGGGATTCCCTTTGCCGGATCCCGCTGGAGCTCGGCCATGCGCGACGGGATTTCCTCCCGCAGCCACTTCTCCCGCTCCGCCTCAAAATCCTCAAGCATGCGCAGGCCCGCGCGGACAACCTCGCTGGCATTGTTGTAGCGGCCCGATTCGAGTTGCTTCCTGATGAAGCGCTCATAATGCTCGCTCAAAGCGTAGTTAGGCATCGGAGTCTCCCGGAGAAATATCGAGCCAGGCGCGAAATATAGCAATAGATAGCAAAAATTGACAGCCTTGATTGATTCGGACGCGCTTCATCCCTAGCGGTTCGATGGAAGACTCCACCGAATCGGGCGGCAGTCGGAATGTCGATCAAGCACGCCGGCGCCGATCGAGGATCGCGACGACGCGTTTTAGCCGGGCGTATCTACCGGCTCAGCGGGCGGCCCATGCCAGTCCGCGGCGCAGGATGGTGCGCATCTGCGGCACCTCGAACTCCGCTGCCACATGACCCAGTGAGGAATAGAACACCCGCCCCTTGCCGTGCCTGCGCTTCCACACCACCGGCATGACGACGCCATCGATCCACGGCGCATATTCGCCGGAGAAGGTGGTCGTCGCCAGCACTTCGTTCGACGGGTCAACATGCATGTAATATTGTTCGGAGCGGTAGGGGAAATCGTCGATGCCTTGCATGATCGGGTCGTCGCGCCGCATCACCTTTACATTATAGTCGATGATGTTGCCCGGATGCGCGACCCATTGCCCGCCGCACATGAACTGATAGTCGGGCGATTCGCGAAAGGCATCGCCCATGCCTCCATGATAGCCGCCAAGGCCGACGCCGTTTTCGACCGCTTTCGTCAGGTTGGCCTCTTCCGCCTTGGTGAGCTTGGACATCGTGTAGATCGGCACGATAAGGCTGAGCTCGGCGATCGCCGGGTCGGCGAAGACCGCGGTCGTGTTCTCGACACGCACGGCAAAGCCTTCTTCCTCGAGCATCGCCTTGACGGCACGAGCGCCGGCTTCGGGTTCGTGGCCCTCCCAGCCGCCCCATACGATCAGCGCCTGCCGCATCTTCCGCTCCTCTTACATCGGCGCCGCGGCCGAAATGTATGGCGCTCGGGCGCCGAGCGACCATCGCTGCAAAGCTCCGCCGAGTCGAGTTGGAAAGAAGCGCAGGGCAAAAAACCAAAAGAGCCCGCGCAAGGCGGGCTCTTTTGGTTTTGGTTGCGGGGACAGGATTTGAACCTGTGACCTTCAGGTTATGAGCCTGACGAGCTACCGGGCTGCTCCACCCCGCGTCACC
>NZ_RZTO01001068.1:0-1736 GCF_003997225.1 Mesorhizobium sp. M2C.T.Ca.TU.002.02.1.1 | reverse complement strand
TCTAGCCCCGCCGCAACAGCGCTCGCACCGAGGGCCCGAAGCGCTATGGCGGCAAGCTGCCGCTGGCGCTGCATGTCACCGTCCACGACGTCGACATGGTGCTGTGGATGCTCGAGGGCCAGCAGCCGGTGTCGGTCTATGCGCAACAGACCGACAAGCTGCTGGGCAGCTCCGGCACACAGGACAGCATCGCGGCTATCATGCGCTTTTCCGGCGGCACGGTCGTCAATTTCGAGAGCGCCTGGTCGCTGCCGTCCGGCGCGCGCCACATGATCGACGCGCGCATGGAACTTATCGGCACCGACGGATCCTTCGAGGTCCAGTGCGGCGACAGCGGGCTCTATTTCGCCAGCAACGAGATGTCGCGCGAGATCGACACCCAGCACTGGCCCCAGCTCAACGGCCGTATCGACGGCGACCTCGCGCGCCAGCTCGGCGGCCTCATCGACTGGCTGGACGGCGCGGCGATGCCGATCGCCACCGGCCGGGAAGCCCTTCGTTCGCTCGAACTCACCCTAGCCATGATGCAGTCGGCACAGAGCGGCGAAATCGTGCGCCTCGGTTGAGCTCAATCAAACGGACGGCGCTGTTGCAACGAGGCCAGATGGCCCAAGAATGGGAGACGAAAACATGCTGAACAGACGCAATCTACTGATGCTTGGCGCGGCCGCCGCCGCGCTGTCGCTGGCCGCGCCGGCCTCGGCCGAAGACAAGCCGTTCAACGGCGTGCAGATATCGGTGCTGCTCGAGGGCCATCCGACCACCGACGCCATCCAGAAGATGGTGCCCGAATTCAAGGAGAAGACCGGCATCGACGTGGCGATCGAGGTCGTGCCCGAGGCCGACATCACCGCGAAGGAGCTGCTCGAGTTCTCGTCCAAGTCCGGCCGCTACGATGTCGTCCAGAACAACATCATCTACCTGCCGGGCTTCGTGAAGTCGGGCTACATCGTGCCGCTCGACGATTTCCTGGCCAAGCACAAGGAGAATTTCGACAAGGCCGATTTCGTGCCTGGCTATTTCAACACCAACGTCCTCGACGGCAAGGTCTACGGCCTGCCGGTCTATGGCGAGAGCACCTTCGTCATGTACCGCAAGGACCTGTTCGAACAGTACGGGCTGGCGGCGCCGAAGTCCTTCGAGGACATCGAGAACGCGGCGAAAACCATCTCGGAAAAGACCAACAAGCAGATCGCCGGCATCACCATGCGCGGCCAGCAGGGCATCCAGGGCGTCTATGTCTGGGCGGCCTATCTGTGGGGCTTCGGCGGCTCCTTCTTCGACGCCAGCGGCAAGTCGGCGCTGGCGACACCTGAAGGCATCGCCGCGCTCGACGCCTTCACCAAGGTGCTGAAGGACTACGGTCCGGTCGGCGTCGCCAATTTCGGCTGGGAAGAGAACCGGCTGCTCTTCCAGCAGGGCAAGGCGGCAATCACGCTCGATGCGACCGTCAACGGCGCCTACAATGAAGATCCGGCGGTCTCGACGGTGGTCGGCAAGGTCGGCTATGTGCCGGTGCCGATGAAGTCGGCTTCGCCCAAGGGCGGCTCGTCCTCGCTCGCCGTGCATTCCATGTATGTCTCGGCCGAGTCGAAGAACCAGGAAGCGGCGGCCCTCTTCGCCGCCTGGGCAACCGCCAAGGAGCAGCAGCTGAAATCGATCGAGACCGATCCCAACTCCGGCGTGACCTCGCTCTCGGCGCTCAACAGCGACAGTTTCGGCAAACGCTACGGCGC
>NZ_RZTO01001067.1:0-1737 GCF_003997225.1 Mesorhizobium sp. M2C.T.Ca.TU.002.02.1.1 | reverse complement strand
GCTGCAGGGCGTGTTCGGCGCCGCCATCGTGCCGCTGTCGCAGACCTTCCTGCTCGACATCAACCCGAGGGAGCGCCACGGCCAGGCGATGGCGATCTGGGGCGCTGGCATCATGCTTGGGCCGATCCTGGGGCCGACGCTTGGCGGCTGGCTGACGGAAAACTTCAACTGGCGCTGGGTGTTCTTCATCAACCTGCCCGTCGGCATCCTCGCTTTCCTCGGCATGGCCGTCTATCTCCCCGTCATCGCCAAGCGTGTGCGCGGCTTCGACTTCTTCGGCTTCGCCATGCTCTCGGTCGGCGTCGGGGCGCTGCAGCTTCTGCTCGACCGCGGCGGCGAGGTCGACTGGTTCAATTCGGCCGAAATATGGATCGAGCTCGCTCTGTCGCTCACCGGCTTCTGGGTGTTCATCATCCACACGGTGACGGCAGAGCATCCCTTCATCGATCCAAAGATCTTCCTCGACCGCAATTTCGTGACCGGGCTGGGCTTCATCTTCGTCATGGGCGTGCTGATCCTGGCCTCGATGTCGCTGTTGCCGCCGATGCTTGCCAACATCTTCGGCTATCCGACCGTGACGATCGGCGTCGTCCTGGGGCCGCGCGGCATCGGCACGATGATTTCCATGCTGGTCGTGGGCCGCATCATGCACAGGATCGACGCACGGATCCTCGTCGCCATCGGTTTCCTGCTCACCGCGCAGTCGCTCTACACCATGGCGAGCTTCACGCCGCAGATGGACAACTGGCTGATCATCACCTCAGGCGTCATCCAGGGTCTCGGCATGGGCATGGTGTTCGTGCCGCTGTCGGCGGTCGCCTTCGCCACGCTCGACGCGCGCTACCGCACCGACGCCACCTCGCTGTTCAGCCTGGTGCGCAATCTGGGCTCCTCGATCGGCGTGTCGGTGGTCGCGGCACTGATGGTGCGCAACACGCAGATCAACCACACCGAGCTTTCGACCTTCATCAACCCGTACAACCCGAACCTGTGGGCCGCGTCGCCGGCAGCCGCAGCCGGCGATCCCGCGGCGCTTTCGCAGGTCGACTTAGCCGTCAACGCCCAGGCGATGATGATCTCCTACATCAACGATTTCAAACTCCTGATGGTGATGACGCTGGTCGCGATCCCGTTCGTCATCCTGCTGCGCAAGCCGAAAGCGGCGCCGGCGGGTGGGGCGCCCGCGGCGCATATGGACTAGGACCGCCACGCCGGTTGGTCCTAGATCACAGCCGGGACAAGCTGCATCGTTCCAGCGTTGAGCGGTCGGATGAATGCGATGCAGACATTTCCCGTATTCGATCTTGGACAATTCGAGACTGCGAGCGCCGCGCAGAAGAAGGCGCTCGGCCGCGAGGTCGACCACATCTGTCGCAGCACCGGTTTCCTGGCGATCAAGAACCACGGCGTTCCGCAGGCAGTGATCGACGCCGCCTGGTCGAAGGCGAAGGCTTTCTTCGACCTGCCACCCGAGGAAAAGCAGCGCTCGAAGGCGCCCTACAAGGGTTATCCCTACGGATATCTTGGCCCCGAGCTCGAGGCGCTGGCAAAATCCCGCAATGTCGACACGCCGCCGGACTTGAAGGAGAGCTTCAACGGCGGACCCCTCCGCGTGCCGCCGGGCATGAAGGACCCGGAGGCGCTGGCCTTCTGCTACGCCGAGACGATCTGGCCGGCCGAGCCAGTGGGCTTCGTCGAAGCCTGGAAAGCCTATTACGCGGCTCTCGAGGACCTGGC
>NZ_RZTO01001066.1:0-1741 GCF_003997225.1 Mesorhizobium sp. M2C.T.Ca.TU.002.02.1.1 | reverse complement strand
CTTGAAATCCGGATATTTCAGAAGATGCTGCGCGATGTGGAACGCGAGCGTCGCCTTGCCGATGCCCTGCGGCCCGGCGAAGATCAGCGCATGCGGCAGCTTACCGGCGCGGTAGGCGCTGGCAACCATCCCCGCCGCCGACGCGTGGCCGATCAGCCGCGGCGTTTCGGCGGGCTCGGGCACGCCGTCCAGCGTGTCGTGCTGCTCGGGGGCGATGCGTTCGAAGATCATGCCGGCGCCGTCTCAATCCTTTGCGCCGGCATCCGCTCTTCCAGCGCCGCGAAGACGGCGGCGGTGACGACATTCTCCACCGTATCGGGATCGGCGGAGGCGTCGATGACGACGCAGCGCTCCGGCTCCGCCGCGGCGATGGCCAGGAAAGCCTCGCGCCGCCGCCGGTGGATGGCCAGAGTTTCCTTCTCGAAGCGATCGGCGGCGTCGCCGGCGCCGCGCCGAGCCGTAGCCCGCTTCAAGCCTTCAACCGGATCGATGTCGAAGATCAGCGTCATGTCCGGCATCATGCCGTTGATGGCCACCGCCTCCAGCGCCTTCATGAAATCGGCATCGAGCCCGCCGGTGACGCCCTGGTAGACACGCGAGGAATCGATGAAGCGGTCGCACAGCACGATCGAGCCACGCTCGACAGCCGGCCGGATGACCTGCTCGACGTGGTCGGAGCGTGCGGCGGCGAACAGGATCGCCTCCATCTTCGGGCCGAACGGCTCGGCCGCCCCCGACAGGAGCACATGCCTCACGGCCTCGGCGCCGGGCGATCCGCCCGGCTCGCGGCTGACCAGCACCTCGTATTTCTTGGCGCGCATGCGCCGCGCCAGCCGCTCGATCTGTGTCGACTTGCCTGCTCCTTCGCCGCCCTCGAAGGTGATGAAAAATCCGCTCGCCAATCGAGACTGCCTTTGCTCGTGCTGGCCGCTGTCATAGCTCCCGTCCGTCAAAAGGTCCACGAACTTGCCCGATCACAAATGTTTCTGACGCAGCCAGCCGACAGCGAGTTCCTTGGCCGCGTCGAGCGCGCGCTGCGGCAGCGTGCCCACTTTCACCGACTCGGCGGCATAGAGCGGCGTCTGCTGGCTCAGCGTATCGCCTATCCAAACGCGCAATTCTCCGACCGGTTGCCCCTCCTCGACCGGCGCCGATACCGGACCCTGGTAGACGATCCTGGCGGTCAGCTTGTCGCGGTTGGCTATCGGCAGAAAGATGTCCACGGGGCCTTTGGCTTTCAAGGCCAGGTCGGACTTGGCGCCGCCGAAAACCTGCGCTTCGCCGACCACCTCGTCCTTGGCGAATATCTCGGTCTTCTGGAATGACCGCGAGCCCCAGTCGAGCAGCTTGCGCGCCTCTTCGGCGCGTTCGCGGTCATTCGCCAGACCGCTGAGGGCGGCGATCACGCGCGTACCGTTGTGGCTGACGGTGCCGACCAGGCCGAACCCAGCCTGCTCGCTGGCGCCGGCCACGAAGCCGTCGGCTTCGATGCCCATGGCGATCAGCGGGTTGCGGTTCTTCTGCGATATCTTGTTCCAGGTGAAGTCCGGCTGGCCGTAGTAGTGGAAGAACTCCGGATAGTCGCGCCACAGATGCAGCGCCAGCATCGTCAGTTCCCGCACCGTCGTCTGCTGGCCGTCGGCCGGCAGGCCGGTCGAATTGACGAAGGTCGATTTCGAGAGGCCGAGCTGACGGGCGCGATCGGTCATCTGCGCGGCGAAATTCGCCTCCGAGCCAGCCA
>NZ_RZTO01001065.1:0-1742 GCF_003997225.1 Mesorhizobium sp. M2C.T.Ca.TU.002.02.1.1 | reverse complement strand
ACAGGATGCCGCGCGAAACCGTCGCCGCTTTCAGCCGGCAGAGCTTCGACGACGTCATTTCCGGACGCTACGAGGATTTTCCGTTCGAGCTCTACGAGGCGAAGCTCTGGGAGGGATCCGGCAAAAGCGAGACGACCGCCTTCAAGGGCGTCATCGTCGCCTTCGAGACCATAGAGCCGTTCCCTGGAACACTGGTCGCGGCACGCAAGGCCGGCAAGGTAACGCACTTCTTCCGCGGCATGTTCGCCTCAAAGATGCAGGAGCTGTCTTCCGGCGTCGACGACCTCGACGACACCTATGAATTCCGCACCGACAATGTCGAGGCGGCGCGGCCGCTGGTGACCGGCCGGATGGCGCAGGCGCTGGCCTGGCTGCGCGAGACATGGCCCTACGACCAGGCGCGGGTGGCGCTCAGCGGCAGCGACGGCTTTCTGTTGATGCCGCGGTCGAAGAACTTCTTCGAGCTTCCGGATATCTCGCAGCCGATCGACTACAACGCGCATGTCGCGCCGATGATCACCGATCTCGGCGCCATGCTGGCCACCGCGGCGCTGGTGCGCAAGATCGGCGCGAGGGATGAAGTGAGCGGATAGACCTCAGCAGTCGAAGCCGTATTGGGTGCGCATGTACTCGGCCTCCTCCTTCGACATCTTCTTCAACATCACGCAGACGGTGAAGCTGCCGACCTGACGGCCGTTTTTGGTATAGCCCCAGTCGGATATATCGTCCCTGGTGAATTCGATGTTCTGGCCGAGGACGACGTTGCGGACGATTTCCGGCTCGTTCGCCAATATGCCGACGAAGCCGGTCTCGGTCCGCTTGAAGGGGATGACCCAGAAATGCTCCGTCGCATTGCCGTCGGCGATCATCACCTTCAGCTTGAACTTGTCGGTTCCCGGCGGCGGAGTGTCGGATAAAGCCAGGAATTCATCCAGGCTGGAACGCGCCTTCTCGATCGCCGCCGCCATCTCGGCGTCGTCGGAGGCGATCATCATGGCCTTGTCGTCGCTTTGCGCGCGGGCGTGCAAAGGAACGAGCGCCAGCAGCAGGCATAGCGCGATACGAACGGCAATTGTCATGACACCCCCCGGTCAAGGCCAATATCCTTGCGTATTATCTTCGGGCAATGCGTCGGCTTTATCAATCGGAGAACCGGCCCACGACAATTGTCATCGGGGAATGATAAGAGGCGGCTTCGGCCGCCGAAACGAGGCCGCCGTCGAACGCGGTGACCGGACTGCGCGGAGAGGACAGGATATGCGACTGAGATTGGCGGCAGCGGCGCTCGCGGCGATCATGCTTTGCTCGGGGCCTGCCCGTGCCGAGGACCCGAAGGCCTTCAAGCTGACGATCGACGGCGTGAGCGTCGACATCGATCCCGGCGAGGACGTCGACGTATCCTTGCCCGGCGGCAAGACCAGCAAGGTAAGGCTCGAGCACAATGATTTCGCCACCTTCTCAGGCGGCACATTCTCCTTCGTCCATCCGAGCACCAATTCGGTGACCAAGACCGATCTCGGCGACGGTATCGCGCAGTATCTCATGGCTTCGGCGCTCGGCACCCTCGTCGTGGTGCAGAAATACGACAAGATGAACCCGGTCTCCCTCAACCAGCTGATGCTGCAGGAGATGACCAAGGAAACGGTCCAGGCGGGCGGGCAGCTGACGCAGCAGCCGACGACCCGCAAGCTTGCCGACGGCAAGGAACTGACCGGCCTCAAGGCTATCGTGAAGACGCGCAC
>NZ_RZTO01001064.1:0-1742 GCF_003997225.1 Mesorhizobium sp. M2C.T.Ca.TU.002.02.1.1 | reverse complement strand
GGCCTGGCATGACCGGTTTCCCGGTATGGAGTTTCCCGTGACAGGCCCCGACGGCTTTCCTTCGAAGGAGGAGGTCGCCGACTATTTCGTCGCCTACGCAAAGCAGATCAATGCGCCGATCCGCTGCGGCGTCGAGGTCAAGCTCGTGCAGAGGAATGTCGGCCGTCCGGGATTCCGCGTCGAGACGTCGGATGGGGTGGTCGAGGCCAACAGCGTGGTGGCCGCGACCGGACCTTTCCAGGTTCCCGTCATCCCGCCTCTCGTTCCCGCCGATGCCGGCATCCCGCAAATCCACTCAAGCGCCTACCGCAATCCCGCGCAACTGCCTAAGGGCGCCGTGCTGGTGGTCGGCGCGGGATCCTCGGGCGTGCAGATTGCCGACGAGTTGCAGCGCTCAGGCAGGCGCGTCTATCTGTCGGTCGGCCCGCATGACCGGCCGCCGCGCTCTTATCGCGGGCGCGACTTCTGCTGGTGGCTGGGCGTTCTCGGCAAATGGGACCTCGAAACGCCGGGACCAGGCACGGAACATGTCACGATCGCGGTCAGCGGCGCGCGCGGCGGCGAGACGATTGATTTCCGTCGCCTGGCCGCGCAGGGGCTGACGTTGGTCGGCATGACCAAGACGTATCAGGACGGCGTGATGAGTTTCGCGCCCGATCTTGCGAAAAACATCGCTCGCGGCGACGCCAATCTGATGTCGTTGCTGGACGAGGCCGACGCCTATGTCGCGCGCAACGGCCTCGACCTTCCAGAAGAGCCCGCCCTTCGCAAAATCGGCCCGGACCCTGACTGCGTGACCAATCCGATCCTCGAGCTCGATCTGACCGAGGCCGGGATTGCGACGATCATCTGGGCGACAGGCTTTGCCGTCGACTACAGCTGGCTGAAGGTCGACGCCTTCGACGAGAAGGGCCGGCCAAGGCACCAGCGCGGCGTCTCGGTCGAGCCGGGGATCTATTTCCTGGGGCTGCCCTGGCAGTCGCGCAGGGGGTCGAGCTTCATCTGGGGCGTCTGGCACGATGCCAAGCATGTGACCGACCGCATTTCGACGCAGCGCAAATATCTCGCCTACCACGCCGCCGCGACGCGCGAGCCCGTGGACGCCTGACCAAAGCTGCGAGCCCGACCCCTCATGGAGACCAAGATGGCGCATACGCGAATTCGCAAATTCAACACCAAGGACACCTATCCCGAGCAGAAGCTCGACAATGATCTCTGCCACGCGGTCGTGACGCGCGGCGGCCGCACCGTCTATCTGCGGGGACAGTGCCCGCAGGACCTCGACACCGCCAAGAACATCGGCAGCCACGATCCGGTCGAGCAGACCCATAAGGTCATGCAAAACATCAGGCAGCTCATCGAAGAGTGCGGCGGCACGATGGAGCATCTGGTGAAGGTGGTGGTCTACATCACCGACGTGCGCCATCGCGAAGCCGTCTACCGGACGATGGGCGAGTATATCAAAGGCGTTCACCCGGTTTCGACCGGCCTGGTCGTGTCGGCCCTGGCGCGGCCGGATTGGCTGGTCGAGATCGACGGCACCGCCGTCATTCCGGACTAACGCGCCATGACCTTCTCCATCGTTGCGCGCTGCAGGCGCACTGGCATGTTCGGCGTGGCGGTGTCCTCGTCGTCTCCCGCGGTCGCGGCGCGTTGCGCCTATGCGCAGGCGGGCGTTGGCGCCGTCGCCAGCCAGAACGTCACCGACCCGACGCTCGGGGTCCGGGCGCTGGAACTGATGG
>NZ_RZTO01001063.1:0-1746 GCF_003997225.1 Mesorhizobium sp. M2C.T.Ca.TU.002.02.1.1 | reverse complement strand
TCGTCGAGGATGCCGTCGAGCCGGGCGCCGATGGCCGCGAAGGCCGGATCGGGGGTGGCGGGAAGCGCCGCGGGGCGCATCGGCATGACATCGTCGGAGGCGAGGTCGAGGCGCGGCTCGATCGGATCATAGGGATAGTTGTTGTCCCGCGCCGGATCGGCCGAGATCGGCGAACCCAGCCTGTCCTGGGGAATGCCGGCCGCGCGCACCTCCTGGGCATAAAGGGCCGCGACCACCGCGCCCTGCGCGATCAGCTCTCCCTCGGTCTGGCGGATCAGCTGGTTCTCGTAGAGCCGGAAGAAGAAGAGCCCAACCAGCGGCAGCGCCATGACCACGATCAGGATGGCGATGACGACGGTGGCGAGCCGCGGCCGCCACCTTTCCTTGCTCAACCACCGCATCGGCCGAGCCGGAAGCCGACGCCATGCACCGTCGCGATCACGTCGAGGCAGCCGACCGCCGCCAGCTTGGCCCGCACGTTGCGGATGTGGCTGTCGACCGTGCGTTCCGAGACATGGATGTTGGAGGCATAGGCATTGGCCATCACCGCGTCGCGGCCGAGCACGTGCTGCGGCCGGGCGAGGAAGCCTTTCAGGATCGCGAATTCGATCGCCGTCAAGGTGAGCGGCTTGCCGTCGAAGCTCGCCGCATGGCTTGCCGGGACAAGCATGAGCTTGCCATGCGCGAATTCCCGATCGTCGGCTTCCTCTTCCACAATGGCCGGCCGCGCCCGCCGCAGGATGACGTTGACTCGGGCGACCAGCTCGCGCGGGCTGAACGGCTTGGTCACATAATCGTCGCCGCCCATTTCCAGCCCGAGGATGCGGTCGATCTCTTCGTCGCGCGCGGACAAGAACAGCACCGGCACGTCGGATTTCTGCCTCAGCCTGCGGCAGACCTCCAGTCCGTCCATCTCCGGCATGCCGATATCGAGCACGATGAGATCCGGCGCGCCGCGCTCGACCGCCTGGAGCGCCGCCGCGCCATTGGCCACGGCGGCCGTCTTCATGCCGGCCTTTTCCAGTGCGAAGCAGATGATCTCGCGGATATGCGGGTCATCGTCGGCGACGAGGATGTTGTGCGGCATGAAATCAGCGGCCCGGTGCGTAAGGTTGGGTGACGGCAGGATTAGAGCAATTCCATGGAGAAGTGCGAAATTGTTTTGCGCATGCCTGGGCAGGGCCCATGGCAAGGTTGGCTAGGAGCCTCATCGCTGGACCGTCCTCGGCGTGTCCGCTCCCACTATGTGGAGCGACCTCGGGGTGAAAAGCAGGATGCCCGCCTCATGGCATGGCCTTTGCGGCTCGACGAGCCACCAGCCTTCATGGATGAGCCGGCGCGGCAGGGACCAGCGGGATGTGTGAGGTGTTCGCATGACGCCGGTTTCGCCGGCCCGTGCGGAAAGCGCGCGGCGGATTGGAGGAGGTTTTCCGCAAGGGTTTGCAGTTTTCGTGCAGGGCAGCTCTCCTTGAGAGCAGGATAATCGCTTAGGGCGCCCCCTCTCCGTCTCGGCTTCGCCGAGCCACCTCTCACCCGCCATAAAGGCGGGGGCGAGGAACCCAAGCTTACAAAGGCCGCGCCGTTGGCGGCTAGCGTTTCCTCGCCCCCACAAAGTGGGGCTAGGGGATGCACACATCTTTTGAGATGAATGACTCGCTTTTGATTGGCGGTCTTGTGTTGGGGTGTGATTCCGTCTGCGATGCGTTGATGGAGATGCGTCGCGATGTCAGCCCATGAGATCGGATT
>NZ_RZTO01001062.1:0-1748 GCF_003997225.1 Mesorhizobium sp. M2C.T.Ca.TU.002.02.1.1 | reverse complement strand
ACTTCAGGAAGCGCAGGCCGGCTTCGCGCGCGGCCATGATCTCGCCGGGCGTGATGGCGCCGGGCAGCAGCGGCACCGGGCTGTCCTTGGCCGCGTCGAGAAGCTGGCTGGTGATGCCGGGGCTGACGATGAATGTCGAGCCGGCGCTTGCTGCTTCCTCGAACTGCCGGGCGTCGAGGATGGTGCCGGCGCCGACGATCGCTTCCTCGACCTCGGCAGCGACGCGGCGGATCGCCTCCAGCGCGTCGGCGGTGCGCAAGGTGATCTCGATCGCCCTCAAGCCGCCGCGCGACAGGGCGCGGGCAAGCGGCACGGCATCGGCCACATTGGCGATCTTGAGCACCGGGATGACCGGCTGACCGTTGAGAAGCGACAGGAGCTTTTCGGTTTTGCTGGTCATGTGCTGGTCTCCATTTTCGATCGTTTTAAACCGATTAGCAGAAGGGTCCGCTCAAGTCCACGGAACCCGGCGTGTCGCGATGCCGCGCAGCTTCCCGCTTTGCCTTGAAACGGCTTTCACCACGGTCTAGTGGCATAGCCATGACAATAGCCAAGGAAATTCAGCCCATTCGCGTCGCCGCGCTCTATAAATTCGCGCGTCTCGACGGATACGAGGCCTTGCGCGCGCCGCTCGCCGCCTTCTGTTGCGGGCGCGGCATCAAGGGCACGCTGCTTCTGGCGCATGAAGGCATCAACGGCACCGTCGCCGGCAGCGAGGAAGCGATTGCCGCGCTCGTGGACCATCTGCAGGCCATCGAAGGTCTTGCCGGGCTGGAAGTCAAATACAGCGGCGCCGCCGAGATGCCGTTCCACCGCATGAAGGTGCGGCTGAAACGCGAGATCGTCACCATGGGCGTCGAGGACATCGACCCGGCGACCAGCGCCGGCACCTATGTCGCGCCGGCCGACTGGAATGCGCTGATCTCGGATGAGGATACCGTCGTCGTCGACACGCGCAATGCCTATGAAGTCTCGCTCGGCACTTTCAGGGGTGCGATCGATCCCAAGACCAGCAGCTTCCGCGAGTTCCCGGCCTGGGTCGAAGAGCACCGCGAGGAGCTTGAAGGCCGCAAGGTGGCGATGTTCTGCACCGGCGGCATTCGCTGCGAGAAGGCGACGGCCTATGTGAAGTCGCTCGGCCTCAAAAATGTCTTCCATCTCAAGGGCGGCATCCTGAAATATCTGGAGGACGTGCCGGCCGAAGACAGCCTCTGGCAAGGCGAATGTTTCGTCTTCGACGAACGGGTGTCCGTCTCGCATGGGCTGACCGAGGGCGAGGCGGAGCTCTGCCGCGCCTGCCGCCATCCGCTGACGGTCGAGGACAGATTGTCGCCGAAATACGCGATCGGCGTTTCATGCCCGCATTGCTTCGAAACACGGTCCGATGCCGACCGCGAGCGCTATGCCGAACGCCATCGCCAAGTGGAGCTGGCGCAAGCGCGCGGCGGCAAGCGCCATATCGGCAATTAGAGCGGCCGGCCCCCGCAACCGAAAAGCGGCCCGTCATTGTAATGTCCCCCATCATTGTAATGTTAATGTGCGGGGCCTACGTCTTGCCGGTCCGAAACCTTGCCCGCGCGCATTTGGCCGGGCCAATTCTGGAGGCATTGATGCTCGACCCCAAGAAGCTGCTCGACGACCTTCTCGGCTCGCAAATTCCCGGCACGGGCTCGACCGTCCGCGACAAGGCGGGGCAGGCGGTGCAGATGGCGAAGGACAATCCGCTTGCCGCCGGCGCGCTTGCCGCC
>NZ_RZTO01001061.1:0-1750 GCF_003997225.1 Mesorhizobium sp. M2C.T.Ca.TU.002.02.1.1 | reverse complement strand
GTCATCGACCTCTGGGGCTCGGCCTCGCTGCGCACCGGCGGCGAGGAGATCGCGCAAGGGCTGGCGCTGATGGGCTGCCGGCCGCAATGGGATGCCGCCACCGGCCGCATCACCGGCATCGAAGTGCTGCCGCCGGCCACGCTCGGCCGCCCGCGCGTCGACGTCACCTGGCGCATCTCCGGCCTGTTTCGCGACATGTTCCCGACCCAGATCGCGCTGATCGATGCCGCCGCCAACGCGGTGGCCGGCCGCGACGAGGACGATTCGGAGAACCCGCTTGCCGCCGCGACCCGCGCACAAGGCAAGGTCGGCCCGCGCATTTTCGGCACATCGCCCGGCACCTATGGCGCCGGCGTCGAGGACCTGCTGTCGCGCGGCGAATGGGGCGCGCGCGAAGAGATCGGCCGCGCCTATCTCGACGCCACCTCGCACGCCTATGGTGGCGTCGACGGCGAAGCGATTTCGGCGCCTGGCGCTTTCGAGGGACGGATCGCCGAAGCCGACCTTCTCGTCCATACCGGCGACGACCCGGGCCGCGACATCCTCGAAGGTTCGGCCGATGTCGCCTTCATTGGCGGCTTTTCGGCGGCTCTTGCCGCGCTTGGCCGCAACGCCGATGTCATCGTGCTGGACACCACCGATCCGAAGAAGCCGAAGCCGCGCTCGGTCGGCGAAGCAGTATCGCGGGTGGTGCGGGCCCGCGCCGTCAACCCGCGCTTCATCGCCGGCCAGATGCGCCACGGGCCGCGCGGCGCCTCGGAATTCGCCGAAACGGTCGACCGCCTGGTCGGCTTTGCCGAGACCACCCATGCCATATCAGGCGCGCTGATCGAGGCGGTGCATGACGCCTATGTCGGTGATCCGGACGTCCGCGCCTTCCTGCTGCGCGAGAACCCCGCCGCCGCGAAGGTCATCGCCGAGCGTTTCCTCGCGGCGCGGCGGCGCGGCCTTTGGCACCCGCTCCGCAATTCGATCGACGACGATCTCGCGGCTTTGATCGCCGAAGCCCGAGCGAGCGGGGTGGCGGCATGAACGCCTTTTCGCGCCGCGGCGCCTGCCCCGCTTTGTCCGCCCCGATGCAGACAGGCGATGGGCTGCTGGTGCGACTCAACCCGGTCGCTGGAGGACTTACGCCCAAGTCGCTGATCGGACTCGGCGAATCCGCTCTTCGCCACGGCAATGGCATCATGGAAGTAACCGCGCGCGGCAGCCTGCAGATCCGAGGTTTGACCGCCGAAAGCGCCCGGCTGCTGGCGGCGGAGGTGGATGCGCTTGGTATCGCGGTGCGCAGCGGCGTTCCGGTCGACGTTGGACCCCTGGCGGGGATCGATCCGCAGGAGGTCGCGGATCCGAGACCGTTGGCCGAGCGGATCAGGGTGGCGATCGAAGAGGCCGGGCTGACGGCACGGCTGGGGCCGAAGGTGTCGGTGGTTGTCGATGGCGGCGGGCAGCTGAGCTTGGACGCTGTTACCGCCGATGTAAGGTTAAAGGCAGTGCAGGCCGGCGAGGATGTCCGTTGGGGCGTATCGATTGCCGGCGACGCGCGCAGTGCAAGGCCGCTCGTGACGGTCGATGCGAGTGCCGCACGCGATATCGCAGTTGCGGCACTTCGGATGGTTGCCGAAAAAGGCCGGGAGGCGCACACGCGGGATTTGTCGGAGCGACAGCTCAACTCACTCGCAGGTTGGCACTCCGTCACCCGCCTCTCTGTCCTGCCGGACATCTCCCCCTCAAGGGGGGAGATTAGCAA
>NZ_RZTO01001060.1:0-1753 GCF_003997225.1 Mesorhizobium sp. M2C.T.Ca.TU.002.02.1.1 | reverse complement strand
TGTCAAATCTCCGATGAGTTGCAGCGCAACATTTAGGCTGCAGTGCAACATAGGGAGTGACTGTCTGGAGTTTCCATGCTAGAAACGCCGAAATGAATTACAATTCGTCCAAATCGGTTTTGCAGACTTCGGGCGACCCGCTCACCGACATGTTGCGTGGCCTGCGCCTCGACGGCGTCGATTATGGCCGCTGCGTGCTGGGCGAGCCCTGGGCCGTTTCCTTTCCGGCGCAGAAGGCCGCGCGCTTCCATTTCATCGGACAGCAGGGTTGCTGGCTGTTCTCGCCTGCCAGGGAATGGATCGAGCTCTCGGTGGGCGACGCGCTGCTGATCCCGCGCGGCGACGAGCATGTGCTGGCGAGCGCGCCCGGCGTGCCGCCGGTGCCGATCGGCCGCTACACGATCGAGCCGGTGTGCGAGAACATCTACGACGTCTCGAACGGCTGCGACGGCTGCAAGACCTTGCTGTTTTGCGGCTCGATGCATTTCAACCTCGACGGCTCGCATCCGCTGCTGGAGATGATGCCCGACCTGATGCAGGCGCATAAGCTGATGGCGAACGCGCCGGGCATCCAGCATCTGCTCGACGCGATGGCTGGCGAGGTGACGATGGACCGCGTCGGCTCCGGCGGCATTCTTGCCCGCCTGGCCGACGTGCTCGCCGCCACCATCATCCGCTCCTGGGTCGAGAATGGCTGTGGCGACGCCACCGGCTGGATCGCCGCCATGCGCAATCCGGATGTCGGCAAGGTGCTTGCCGCCATCCACCTCCAGCCGGAGCGCGACTGGACGGTCGAGGCGCTGGCCAGGATGATGGGCGCCTCGCGCTCCGCCTTCGCGCAGCGCTTCGCCAGCGTGGTCGGCGAGACGCCGGCTAAATATGTGCTGCGCGTGCGCATGCACCAGGCGCGGCAATGGCTCAGCCGCGACGGCATGCGGGTTTCGGTCACGGCCGCGAGATTGGGCTACGACTCGGAAGCCTCCTTCAGCCGAGCCTTCAAGCGGGTGATGGGCGTGGCGCCGAGCCATTTCCGTCACGCCGGCGCCGAGGAGCAATCCTGACATCCGGCAGGCAGCCCGCTGGAGGAATTGCCAAATCTTTTGGACGCCGCGTCATTCCCCGCCAGTCGAGACAGCATAAGCTGGCTAGAGCAATTCCGGGAAAAGTGTGAGCGGTTTTCCGTCAGGAATTGCGTCAAAACAAAGAGATAGAGCGGTTCGCCGTTTCCGTGAAACGGTGAAACGCTCTAGTGGAGGAAACCGCCATGCCCAATCATCTCGCACCGCTTGCGCTTGCCGCTGCTGCCATGTTGCCGAACCGCGCTTTCGCGCTCGAAGACAGCTACCTGCCGGCCGACAAGATCCCTTATGCCGTCGAAGCGCCGAACCAGCCGCAGCGGCTTGGTCCGCTATGGGGCGAGCGCGCCAAAGGACCGGCCGGCACGCTGCTGAAGGTTCCCGGCAACTGGCGCGCGCCCGTCCATGCCCACACCGCCGATTACCGCGCCGTGGTCATCAAGGGCCTCTGGGCGCACTGGCAGATGCAGGGCGGCGAAGCCACGAAGGTCGAGTTGCCGCCTGGCTCCTACTGGACCCAGAAGGCCGACGAAATGCATGACGACGCCTGCCTGTCGGACACCGAATGCGTGATCCTGCTGATCAACGACACGCCTTACGAGACCTACCTGCCGAAGTAAGGCAGGCGGCTAAGCCGCTATCCGGCGTGACGCAGGCTCACCCCGCTGCCCTTGTCG
>NZ_RZTO01000105.1:0-11373 GCF_003997225.1 Mesorhizobium sp. M2C.T.Ca.TU.002.02.1.1 | reverse complement strand
GTTGGGCACGACGCCCGAGCCCTCGGCCGCCACGGCGCCCGCCAGCCACTCGCTCTTCTTGACGCCGCCGGCGAAATCGCGCGGCGTGTGGCATTCGCCGCAATGGCCGGGACCCTCGACCAGGTAACGCCCGGCCAGCACCTTGTCCGGCGTGCCGCCGGGCAGCGCGATCACCGGGTCCGGGCTGAGATAGAGAAGCTTCCAAAGGCCGATGCCGCGGCGGATGGTGAAGGGGAAGGACAGCTTGTGGTCCGGCGCCTTGCCGGCAACCGCCGGCAACGTCTTCATGAAGGCATAGAGATCGGCGATGTCGGCCGGCTTCATGCGCGCATAGGACGCATAGGGAAAGGCCGGGTAGAAATGCTCGCCGGAAGGCGAAACGCCCTTCAGCATGGCGTTGGCGAAGTCCTCCTCGCTCCAGGCGCCGATGCCGTCCTTCCGGTCTTGCGAGATGTTGGGCGGAACGAAGGTTCCGAACGGCGTCTTCAGCTCCAGGCCACCGGCGAGTTCGAGGCGGGCGTCGCCCTGGGCGCCCGGTTTGGCGTGGCAGGAGGTGCAGCCCCCCGCGTAGAAGATGCGCTTGCCCTTGACGGCGTCGCCGGGGCCGAGTTGCGCGGTGGTGCCGGCGTCCAGCCTGACCGGCGCCGACAGGACCCAGCCGGCGACCGCCCCGGCACCGCCAAGCACGATGACGGCGCCGACAAGCTTCCTCAACCAGGCCATCGTCAGGCGATCAGCCCTTCTTGACCCTGTAGCTCTGATGGCAAGCGCCGCAATCGCCGCCAAGCGTGTTGAGCTGCGCCTTCAGACCATCGACATCACCCGGCGGTGAGGCGACTGCTTCCTTGGTGTTGGCCAGGAACTTGTCCTCGGCGGCCTTGAAGCCGGCCATATCTTCCCAGATCTTCGGCGCGGCCGTCGTGTCGCCCTTGTCGGAGCCGGCAGGGAAAAGCTTTTCGGCATCGAACTTCTCGGCATTGGCCTGCAGTGCCTTCAGCGTCGTCAGCACGGCGGCGGCATCGAAATCCTCCTCGCCCTTGACCACTTTGGACAACTGGCCGGCGAGCTTGCCGCGCTCCTTCATCAGGGCCTGGCGATCCTGAATCGGATCGGCAACAGCGACCGAACCGGCAAAGGCAAGCATAGAGATGGCGAGGACAAGCTTTCTCATTCAATTGGCTCCGTGGTGAGGAAGGAGAGTACGCGACTGAACGTTAACGGACGTCACAACGGGATTATTCCCTCTCGCCGTGACGATTTTGCCTGCTGGCTTGCCGTTTCCATCGCCCGAAAAGAAAAGCCCCGGCATGCCGGGGCTTTTCAGTAAGATCGATCAGCCTTTGGCCTTCTCGTAGAGTTCCAGGACATGGTCCCAGTTGATGAGGCTGTCGACGAAGGCCTCGAGGTATTTCGGCCGCGCGTTGCGGTAGTCGATGTAATAGGAGTGCTCCCAGACGTCGACGCCGAGGATCGGCGAGCCGCCATGGACCAGCGGGTTCTCGCCGTTCGGGGTCTTGGAGATTTCGAGCTTGCCATTCTTGACCGAGACCCAGGCCCAGCCGGAGCCGAACTGGGTGGTGCCGGCAGCGATGAAATCCGCCTTGAACTTGTCGTAGCCGCCGAGGTCGCTGTCGAAAGCCTTCTGCAGCGCGCCGGGCAGCTTGTTGCCGCCGCCGCCCTTCTTCATCCACTTCCAGAAATGGATGTGGTTGTAGTGCTGGGCGGCGTTGTTGAAGAGCCCGGCGTTCTTGCCGAAGGACTGCTTCACGACCTCTTCGACCGACAGGTCGCCCATTCCGGCCTCGGCGGCCAGCTTGTTGCCGTTGTCGACATAGGCCTTGTGATGCTTGTCGTGATGATACTCCAGCGTCTCCTTCGACATGTAAGGCTGCAAGGCCTCGTAGTCATAAGGCAAAGCGGGCAACTCAAAAGCCATTGATGGTACTCCCTCGAGGAAAAAAAGTCCGGTGATACTACCGAGCTAAGATAGGTCTGGAATGGATCGGGGCAACTCCGGAATGGAGCGCCGAGCGACTTTTTAGAGCAATTCCGGGAAAAGTGTGAAACGGTTTCCGCCCGGAATTGCGCAAAACAAGGAGATGGAGCGGTTCGCCGTTTCCGCGAAACGGAAAAACGCTCCGACGGCTCAGGCGGCGGACGCCGAATGCGCCCATTCCCAATAGAGCTCACGCGCCTTCTTAGCCACGGGTCCGGGCTGCAGGTCGCGGTTCTCGATGCGGGTGACCGGCACGACCTTGGAGTGGTTGCCGGTCGAGAATATCTCGTCGGCTTCGAGGAAATCGCGAACCGAAAGCGTCTTCTCGATCGTCCTGAAGCCGTAGTCGCCGAGCAGGTTGATGGTGCGCGAGCGGGTGATGCCCGACAGGAAGGTGCCGTTCGGCGCCGGCGTCATCACATGGCCGTCCTTGACCAGGAAGATGTTGGAGGTTCCGGTCTCGGCAACGTTGCCCAGCATGTCGAGCACCAGCGCGTTGTCGAAGCCGCGGCCCTTGGCTTCCAGGATGGCGCGGCCATTGTTGGGGTAGAGGCAGCCCGCCTTGGCGTTGGTGGGCATGGTCTCGATGGTCGGGCGGCGGAACGGCGAGACCGTGACCGAGAAGCCGGATGGCGGAATCATCGGCGCCTCGTAGAGGCACAGGCAGAAGCGTGTCGAGTCGGGGTCGGCCGGCACGCCCATATAGCCGCCATGCTCGGCCCAATACATCGGCCTGATATAGACCGCGGTCTTGCCGTCGAATTTCTTCAAGCCGTCCCAGGTCAGGCCGACGATCTCTTGCGTCGTCATCGAAGGCTTCAGGCCAAGCGCGGTCGCGGAAGCGTTGACGCGAGCGGCGTGAAGCTCGAGGTCGGGCGAGACGCCTTCGAACCAGCGGCCGCCGTCGAAGACGCTGGTGCCGAGCCACATGGCATGGCTGCGCGGCCCCAGTATAGCGACATTGCCTTCATACCAGTCGCCGTCCACATAGGTCCAAGTCGCGGTTTGCGCCGCCGCCGCCAGTGTCATGTTTGCCGTCCAAATGAGTGATTTCGGGCCGGCATAGGACGATGTTTTCAGGGTCGGCGTCAACCGACATGGCCGAAAATCGTTGAGGCCAGCGGTACTTAACGGCAATCAGCGCTTGCACGGCGCGGCTTGCCGCCGCAAAACTCTTTCCATGCATCATGCGGCCTATGTCTTCGACGCCTATGGAACGTTGTTCGACGTGCACGCCGCCGTGCGCCGCCATGCCGGCGAGATCGGCCCGGATGGCCAGCTGCTGTCGGAAATCTGGCGCGCCAAGCAGCTCGAATATTCCTGGGTCAGGACGCTGATAGGCTCATACGCCGACTTCTGGCAACTGACCGAGCAGGCGCTGGATTTCGCTTTGCGCAAGGTGCCCTCGGCCGATCCGGCGCTGCGGACGAAACTGCTGGAAGCTTACTGGCGGCTCGATTGCTACCCGGAGGTGCCGGCCGTGCTGAAGGCGCTCAAGGCCTCGGGCGCGAAGCTCGCGATCCTCTCCAACGGCTCGCCGGAGATGCTCGACGCGGCGGTCAAATCCGCGGCGCTCGACCAGATCCTCGACGACGTGTTCTCGGTCGATGCGGTCAAGCGCTTCAAGACCGACCCGTCGGTCTACGACATGGTGGTCACCAACTGGCGGCTCTACCCGGGCGCGGTGTCTTTCCAATCGTCCAACCGCTGGGACGTCGCCGGCGCGACGAAATTCGGTTTCCGCACGGTCTGGATCAACCGGACCAACCAGCCGGACGAATACCGCGACTTTCCGCCCGGACTTATCCTGCCTTCGCTCGAGGGCCTCTTGGCGGGCGTCTGAGACGCGTCGGCGACGCCGGTTTGCACGCAGGGCCACACGCGCCTGACACACCTTTTGGTTGCAAATCGTACGTGGCCCTATCATACATAGGGCGATCAACAGTTCTGGGGGAACGGTGCGTGTTCTCAAGCGCCGACAACGTCGTATCCTTCAGCCTCGATGACGTTCCGGTCCAGCATCGCGAAGCGTTCATCCGCGATGTTTGCGGGCGCACCCAGAGGCGGATGGAGGTTTCGCCGCACCGTGACCACACGCTCAAGTTCGATGGCACGACCGTGCTTCTGCCCGATATGATGTGCACGAAAGGGTCGGTTTCCCTCATGGCATGGGAACGGACGGCCGAATTGATGGATGACGGCAACGACGACATCATGTTGTCGTGGAACAGGGGCGGTTCCCACGTCTCGATGCCCGGCCTGGGCGATTTCGCAGCCCGGCCAGCGGTTCCGGCGCTGCTGGCGCTCGATCGCCGTTTCTCCGTTTCCACCGAAGATTCGACCTGGTCGATGGCGATACAATTCAAGCGTTCGCTGGTGACGCCCTTCGTCAGGAACCTGGATGACATCCGCCCCGATTACATCGACGGCAGCAATCCGGTGCATCGCCTGCTGTTCAGCTACCTTTCGTCGCTGTCACCGGACACGGCACCGCCGGCACTGACCGCGCTGATTTCCCGGCATGTCACCGACTTGCTCGTCCTAGCGCTCGGCGCGCGCCACGATACCGCGTCGTCCGGTGTCAGGGCGGCGCGACTGGCCGCGATCAAGCAGCACCTTTCCACCGCATTCCATGAACCGGGGCTGAACGTCGACCAGGTCGCGCGTAAGTTCGCCATCAGCACTCGTTATATCCGCCAGTTGTTCGCCGCCGAGAACACCAGTTTTTCCGATTACCTGACAGAGCTCAGACTGGCCTATGTGCACAGCTGCCTGATCGACCGGCGGCAGGTCCTGCGGCGTATCGCCGACATCGCCTTCGAGGCCGGCTTCGTCGAGCCTTCCACCTTCTACCGCCAGTTCAGGCTTCGCTACGGGACGGCCCCTAACGACGTCCGCCATCTGGCGATGACCGCGGGCCTGCCGGAAAAATAGAGCAAGGGCGAGGCGTCTGACGCCGCTGTTGCTGCAGCGCAACAGCCGCTGCACGGTCACAGCTTCGCCTTTTTCTGTCCACCCTCAGGCCAGAATTGGAACCGCCTATCGCCGCCGACTGTTATGAATGCCCCCGGCGACCTGCCCGCGGATTCATGCTTTCTTGCGAATTAAGACCTAGAAAAGGCAACCATGTCAGACGCTTCCTTCCGCATCAGCCGCCGTGGCTTCCTCAATTTCACGGCCCTTGGCGCTGCTTCGGCCGCCGTGTCCGCCTGCACCACCACCGGTCCGGCCCCTGCTCCCATCCAGCCGCCGCCGCCCACCTATGTCGAGCCGCCGCTCGGCGATTACGAGACGATGTATGGCGCGATGTCGGATAATGGCTTCGACCTGCCGGCCATCCCGGTGAACAAGATCGATCACAGATTCTTGCGCCAGATCGTTCCCGATCCGACCGGACAGCGCCCGGGCACCATCGTCGTCGATACCACCGGCCACTTCCTCTATCTGGTGCGCGAGGGCGGCCAGGCGATCCGCTACGGCGTCGGCCTCGGCCGTGCCGGCTTCGAATGGTCGGGCGACGCGGTCGTGCAGTGGAAGCAGAAATGGCCGAAATGGACGCCGCCGGACGAGATGGTCGCCCGCCAGCCGGAGCTGACGCAATACAGCGCCAAAAATGGCGGCATGCCGGGCGGCCTGAAGAACCCGCTCGGGGCGCGTGCGCTCTATCTCTTCCAGGGCAACCAGGACACGCTCTACCGCCTGCACGGCTCGCCCGAATGGTGGTCGATCGGCAAGTCGGTATCGTCGGGCTGCGTGCGCCTGATCAACCAGGACATCATCGACCTCTACGACCGCGTGCCGACCAAGACGCCGGTCATCGTGACGGCCAATATCGGCGCGCCGGAAGAGGACATGCCGGAGCGCAAGGCGATCCCGATCGACAACGGCGTGCCGACGGGCTCGATCCTGCTCGGCCCGGTGAAGCAGCTCACCAACGAGATTTTCTAAGCGGTTGGGAGACAAGGCGGCGAAGTCACCGCCTTGTCCGTCATGCTTGGACGGGCTGCACGGCCAGGCGCTCGCCCAGATTGATAAAGAACTGCCCGGCGAGTTTGCGGGCGGTGGAATCGATCAGGCGTCCACCGAGCTGCGCGATCCGGCCTCCGACATCGGCCCTGACCACATAGGACAATATCGTGGCATCGGGCCCGTCTTCGGCCAGAGATACGTCGGCGTGGCCCTTGGCAAAACCGGCGATACCGCCTTTCCCTTCTCCGCCGATCGTATAGGCGCGCGGTGGGTCGAGATTGCTCAATTGCACCTCGCCATCGAAGCGGGCCTTGATCGGCCCTATTTTCAGCACGACCGTCGCCGTCATATTGGTGTCCGACTGCTTTTCCAGCGCCTCGCAGCCTGGAATGCATAATTTGAGCGTCTCGGGGTCGTTGAGTGCCCGCCAGACAGTCTCGACGGGAGCCTGAATTCGCTCCTGTCCATTCATATCCATGAGATCACGCCCTTTCCGTTGCTGGTTGATGGGTGCCCCGCTGTCCACGGCGGCGCTCAATGGTGATTTCGGCAAGGATCGACAGCGCGATCTCTTCAGGAGTGATGGCGCCGATATCGAGCCCTGCCGGCGCCTTGACGCGACCCACAGCCTCGGCCGTGATGCCCTGGGCGGTGAGCTTCTCGCGCAGCGAGGCCATCTTGCGGCGGCTGCCGACAAATCCATGATATTCCGCGTCTATCGCCACGGCCTCTTTCAGCGCAGCTTCGTCACCCTTGCCCTGGGTCGAGACGACCACGAAGCGCCGCGCCTGATGAGAGGTGTCGGACGCAAAGCCGTCCACCAGCTCATCCGCTTCCGGAATGGTGTCGAAATGCGCCAGCGGCGCCGCCAGCGTGACATGGTAGCCGAGCGGCCGAGCCTGCTCGACCAGCGCCTGCGCCACCGGACTGGAGCCCAGGACGACAAGAACGGGCCTCGGCAGGACGGGCTCGACGAAGACATCCATGGTGCCGCGCGACGGGCACATGTTCCTGGCGAAGTTGATGCCGTCGCGGTCCTCGCCCGGCTTGACGCCGAGCTCCTGCAAAAGGTTTTCCGGCTGGATCGAGACCAGGCGCGACTGGCCGTCAGCCAGCGCTTCGCGCGCGGCCTTCAGCGTTGCGCCGCGCGCGCAGCCGCCGCCGATCCATCCCGCCTCGATCCGGCCGTCAGGCCGGATGATCGCCTTGGCGCCGGCCTTGGCCGCCGTGACCGACACGGTGCGCACGACGGTTGCGAGGACGAACGGCTCTTCCGCCGCCTTGAGCCGCGACATGAGATCCAGCACATCGACATGGGCGGTCATCTTTGGCTCCGTCACAGCTTGGCCAGATAGGGTTCGAGCGCCGCCAGGCCCTTCAGCGTATGCGCCGGCGCCATGAGGTCGACATGCGGCAGCGCCGCCTTGATGCCGGCGGCCTCCGGCGCGTAGCCTTCCCAGCCCATCATCGGATTGAGCCAGACGATGCGGCGGCAGCGGCGGGCAAGCCGCGCCATCTCGCGGCCGAGCAAAGCGGCATCGCCGGTCTCGTAGCCGTCCGAGACGATCATGACGCAGGTGCGCGAATGGATGACGCGCGCCGCATGGAAGCGGTTGAACGTCGCCAGGCTTTCGCCGATCCGCGTGCCGCCGCCGGCGCCCTGCGCCAGCAGCGAGAGACGGTCGAGCGCGCGTGCCACGTCCTTCTCCTTCATCGCGTCGGAGACATGAGCGAGGCGCGTGTGGAAGAGGAAGGCCTCCGCCTCGCGGAATTCGTCCAGCACGCCGTGGATGAAGCGCAGGAACGTGCCGGTATACATGCTCATCGAGCCGGACGCGTCGAGCAGCACGACCAGTCGCAGCGGCTTTTCCTTGCGCTGGCGCCTGACGAGGCTGACCGGCGCGCCGCCATGGCTGATGTTGCGATGGATGGTGCGCCTGATGTCCAGCCGGTAGCCGCGGCGGCGCGCAAGGTCGCGCCGGGTGAGCCGGGCGCGCATCGCCCGCGCCAGCCGCGCGGCGACCATATGGGCCTCGGCGATGTCGGCGGGATCGGAGAGCTTGCGGAAATCGGTGCCGGCCAGCGTCTCGGCGCGTGTGGCGCCCTCGGAGCGGCCTTCGCCCGAGCTTCTCGCTTCTTCCGGCTGGTCGTTCGAAGGAACCTGGTCGAACGCCTCGCCCGCTCCTTGGCGCTCGGACGCTTTCCGAAGCGACTTGACCAAGGACTTGTTGGAATTGACGGGCGCTCCCGCCGCGGCCGTGCGCGAACGCGCGCCCCTGCGCAGCCAGAACGCATCGAAGATGCCGTCGAATTTCTCCCAGTCCGCCTTGCGGGCCGAGAACAGGTTCCTGAAGGCGGCGCGAAGCAGGCCGGCGCTCTTGCCGTAACCGGCAGCCAGCAATCTGGCGGCATCCTGGCCTTCCTGCAGGCCGACGGTGAAAGAGGCCTCCCGCAGCGTCTTCAGGAAAGCGGCAAGCTTCGTCGAGACCAGGCGCGAGACATCGTCCAGCTCTTCGAGAGTGGGAGGCGTGCCGCAGCAGCTCATGCCACTTTTCCCAGCAACCGGTCGGTGACTCCGCGCGCCATGCGCGCGGAGTCCTCGCGCGTCTTGAGCAGGCACATCAGCGTCTCGTGCACGGTCTCCGGCCGGTCGTGCAGATTCTCGACTTCGAGTCCGACCAGCGCCGCGGCCCAGTCGAGCGTCTCGGCGACGCCCGGCACCTTGCGCAAGTCTTCCTTGCGGATCGCCTCGACCATGCGCGCGATCTGCAGCGATAGCGTCGCGCCAGCGCGCGGGATGCGCGCCATGACGATGCGCGCCTCGCGTTCGGCGTCAGGATAGTCGAGATAGTGGTAGAGGCAGCGGCGGCGCAGCGCGTCGGACAGCTCGCGCGTGCCGTTCGATGTCAGCACCACATGCGGGATGGCCTTGGCCTTGATGGTGCCGAGCTCGGGGATCGACACCTGCCAGTCGGAGAGCAGCTCGAGCAGGAAGGCTTCGAATTCCTCGTCGGCTCGATCGATCTCGTCGACCAGCAGCACGGGCGGCGTCGGGCGGCGGATCGCCGCCAGCAGCGGGCGCTCGAGAAGATAGCGCTCGGAAAAGACCTCATCTTCGATCCGGTCCGGATCGCTGCTGCCCTTATGCGCTTCGATGGCCAGCAACTGGCGCTGATAGTTCCACTCATAGAGTGCTGCCGACTGGTCGAGACCCTCATAGCACTGCAGGCGGATGAGCTCGGTTCCATGCACCGCGGCCAGCGCCTTCGCGACTTCGGTCTTGCCGACGCCCGCCTCGCCTTCGAGCAGCAGCGGCCGCTGCAACAACTGCATGATGGCGATCGCCGTCGCCAGTTCGGCGTCGGCGATGTAGCCGGCCTCCGCGAGGCGGCCGGCTACGGCATCGCGCGAGAGTGAGGCCATCGGCGGACGCTCCTCCACCATCCTTTCCGCCTAGCCCACCGCCCCAAGTTCCCTGGCGGCCTTCCAGTTGCGCCAGTAATCATGCGGCATCTGGATATGCGTGGAGCCGAGGAAGGAGAAGGCGTCGTTGACGGCGTTGGAGAAGCAGGGCACGCCGCCGACATTCGGGCTCTCGCCGACGCCCTTGGCGCCGATCGGGTGATGCGGCGACGGCGTCACCGTATAGTCGGTCTCCCATTTCGGCGTCTCGACCGCGGTCGGGATGAAGAAATCCATGAACGAGCCGGTGGTGACGTTGCCGCTCTCGTCGTAGTGGATCTCCTGCCCCATCGCGATGGCGAAAGCTTCGGTCAGCCCGCCATGCACCTGCCCCTCGATGATCATCGGGTTGATGCGCGTGCCGCAATCGTCGAGCGCGTAGAAGCGGCGGACCTTGTAGACGCCGGTGTCGACGTCGATGTCCATGACGCAGATATAGGCGCCGAACGGATAGGTCATGTTGGGCGGATCGTAATAGCTCACCGCTTCCAGTCCAGGCTCCATGCCGGGCGGTGGTGAGTTGTAGGCGATCCAGCAGATGTCCTTCATGCCGAGGAATTTTTCCGGCAGGCCCTTTACCCGGAAGCCGTCTATGTCCCATTCGAGATCGTCCTCATGGACCTCGAGCTTGTAGGCGGCGATCATCTGCGCCTTGGCCTTGATCTTGCGCGCGGCCATGGCGATGGCGGCGCCCGCCACCGGCGTCGAGCGCGAACCGTACGTGCCCAAGCCATAGGGAGCGGTGTCGGTGTTGCCCTCCTCGACCATGATGTTGTCGGCAGGGATGCCGATCTCGGTGGCGATGATCTGCGCCCATGTCGTCTCGTGGCCCTGGCCTTGCGATTTCGTGCCCATGCGGGCGATACCGGCGCCGGTCGGGTGCAGGCGGATCTCGCAGGAATCGAACATGGCGATACCGAGGATGTCGCAGTTCTTCGACGGGCCGGCGCCGACGATCTCGGTGAAGAAGGATACGCCGATGCCCATGATCTCGCGCGTCTCGCCGCGCTTGAAGGCCTCGCGCTTGGCCGCCTGCTCCTGGCGCAGCTCGGCATACTTCACGCTCTCCATCGCCTTGCGCATGGCGGTGTGATAGTCGCCGGAATCATATTCCCAGCCGAGCGCCGAGTGGTAGGGGAACTGCTCCGGCTTGACGAAATTCTTCAGCCGGAGTTCCGCCGGATCCATGCCGAGCTTCTGCGCCAGGATGTCCATCGCTCGCTCGATGCAGTAGGCGGCTTCCGTCACCCGGAACGAGCAGCGATAGGCGACGCCGCCCGGAGCCTTGTTGGTGTAGATGCCGTCCACGGCAAGATGGGCGACCGGGAAGTCGTAGGATCCGGTCACGATGTTGAAGAAACCCGCCGGCCATTTCGACGGATCGGCGCAGGCGTCGAACGCGCCGTGGTCGGCGAGCACGTGGACGCGCAAGCCGGTGACCTTGCCTTCCCTGGTCGCCGCGATCTCGGCCGTCATATGGTAGTCGCGCGCGAAGGATGTCGCGGTCAGGTTCTCGATGCGGTCCTCGACCCACTTCACCGGCTTGCCGGTGACGATCGAGGCGACCGCCGCGCAGATATAGCCGGGATAGGCGCCGACCTTGTTGCCGAAGCCGCCGCCGATGTCGGGGGCGATGACGTGGATCTTCTGCTCCGGCAGCTTGGCGATCAGCGACACCACCGTGCGGATGACGTGCGGCGCCTGAAACGTGCCCCAGATCGTCAGCTCGCCCTTCACCTTGTCGAAGGAGCAGACGCACTGGCAGGTCTCCAGCGGCGACGGATGCGTGCGGTGATAGGAGATCATCTCCTTGATCGTCACTTCCGCCTTGTTGAAGGCGGCATCAGTCAGCTCCTTGTCGCCGACGGTCCATTCGAAGATGTGGTTGTGATGCTTGCGCGGCCCATGCGCGCCGTCCTTCTTGTCCTTGATGTCCTCGCGCAGCA
>NZ_RZTO01001059.1:0-1761 GCF_003997225.1 Mesorhizobium sp. M2C.T.Ca.TU.002.02.1.1 | reverse complement strand
TCCTAGGGCGAAGCAAGGAGCGAAGCGACGCGCGCAGACCCTAGGATCCATGCCGTTACATACGAGCGCTGCGACGGTGCAAAATTCTTCTCCGCCGCATTCCTTGGCATGCGTCACGGCGTGGATCCTCGGGTCAAGCCCGAGGATGACGAAGCGAGGGGCGCCTTCGGCATCCGAACATGAAACTCGCCACCTTCAACATAAACAACATCAACAGCCGGCTGGAAAATCTTCTGGCATGGCTCGCCAAGGCAAAACCCGATGTCGTCTGCCTGCAGGAGCTGAAATGTCGCGACACGCAGTTCCCGCTGACGAGGCTCGCCAAGGCCGGCTATGGCGCGGTGTGGAAGGGTGAGCCGACCTGGAACGGCGTGGCGATCCTCGCACGCGGCGCCGAGCCTGTCCTGACACGCGACGCGCTGCCCGGCGACAATGCCGACCGCCAGGCCCGCTACATCGAGGCGGCGGTCGACGGCGTCGTCATCGCCTGCCTTTACGCGCCGAACGGCAATCCGCAGCCGGGGCCGAAATTCGACTACAAGCTCGCGTGGCACAAGCGCTTCGCGGCGCATGCCGGCGACCTCATCGACACCGGCCTGCCGGTGGTGTTGGCCGGCGACTTCAACATCGTGCCCGAACCGCGCGACATCTATGAAACCCGCTCCTATGACGACAACGCGCTGGTGCAGCCCGAAAGCCGCGCCGCCTTCGCCGCGCTGATCGACCAGGGCTGGACGGACGCGTTGCGCAAGGTCTTTCCCAGGGAGGAGCGGCTCTACACGTTCTGGGATTACCGCCGGAACCGCTGGCCGCGCGACGCCGGCTTGCGGCTCGACCACATCCTGTTGTCGAAGAAGCCCGCTCGAAAACTGAAAGCGGCGGGGATAGACCGTGAGGTGCGGGGAGGAGAAAACCCCAGCGATCACGCGCCGGTCTGGGTGGAGTTGAGGTGAGAAACAGAAATCCCCGCCGTGGCGGGGATTATTGAGGATCAGGTTCTGGTGCCCCAGTTATACGGGCGTAGGCGGCGGCGAACCCGCCACCACCGCAGAAAGCTTGCCTTTGCGGACGAAAATCGGCTTCTCGTAAGTCTTTCTCATTATGCATTCCTCGTCGGTTTATGCTGCAGAAGCACCGAGGATTTCAGCATCAGCCCGCCGTGGGCAAAGAACCTGCCACCACCGTCGAAAGCTTGCCCTTGCGGACCAAAATCGGCTTCTCGTAAGTCTTCTTCATGCGGTTGCTCTCCTTAAAAAATCCCGAGTGGATAATCTCACATGAGCAATTTCTGTCAACAACCGGCTGTAGCGAGCTGTTCTGTTCCTGGGGATAGTCTCTACTGATACAACCGCACCCAATAGTGGGCGACCGCGCCGGCTGGGAAATGGATGCCAAAGATATCGACGGCGGGGCTGTGTGATCTCTTGCACTTAGCCTTGGCCGCGAGCTCGGCTAAGATACCGGGGCCGGCCTACTGCCGCATGTGACAAGGCAGCGGCGGCCGCAAGGTACGGGGGGAAGACCGATGAAGAGATCGACCGACAGGCTGTTGGCGCTGGCGATGCTGGTCGTCGGCATTGCCTGTTTCGCCAAGCTTTATCCGGCGCTGGGCGGCAAGCCGCCGGCGATGGCGCGCCTGGAAGTCTTCGGTGTGGCCGGCTTGCTGTCGGTCCTTGCCGGGCTGCTGTTTCTCGCCGGCCTGCTGCCGGGCGCCGCCAGGCATGATCCGGCCGCCCCTTTGTTCGGCCGCGACGCCGAGAT
>NZ_RZTO01001058.1:0-1763 GCF_003997225.1 Mesorhizobium sp. M2C.T.Ca.TU.002.02.1.1 | reverse complement strand
ATCCTGTGCCTCGTCGGACCGCCCGGCGTCGGCAAGACCTCGCTCGGCAAGTCGATCGCCAAGGCGACCGGCCGCGAGTTCATCCGCATGGCGCTCGGCGGCGTGCGTGACGAGGCCGAGATCCGTGGCCACAGGCGGACCTATATCGGCTCGATGCCCGGCAAGGTCATCCAGTCGATGAAGAAGGCCAAGAAGTCCAACCCGCTCTTCCTGCTCGACGAGATCGACAAGATGGGCCAGGACTTCCGCGGCGATCCGTCTTCGGCCCTGCTCGAGGTGCTCGATCCGGAGCAGAACTCGACGTTCATGGACCATTACCTGGAGGTCGAATACGACCTGTCGAGCGTGATGTTTGTGACGACGGCGAACACGCTGAATATCCCTGCGCCCCTGATGGATCGCATGGAGATCATCCGTATCGCCGGTTACACCGAGGACGAGAAGATCGAGATCGCCAAGCGTCACCTGATGCCCAAGGTGATCCGCGACCACGCTCTGCAGCCGAACGAATTCTCGGTCGGCGAGGACGCGATCCGCGGCATCATCCAGACCTACACGCGGGAAGCCGGCGTGCGCAGCCTGGAGCGCGAGCTGATGAAGCTCGGGCGCAAGGCGGTGACCGAGATCCTGCGGACGAAGAAGAAGACGGTGAAGATCACGGCGGACAACCTCGCCGATTATCTCGGCGTGCCGCGCTTCCGCTTCGGCCAGGTCGAGGCTGACGATCAGGTCGGCGTGGTCACGGGGCTTGCCTGGACGGAAGTCGGCGGCGAGCTGCTGACGATCGAAGGCGTCATGATGCCCGGCAAGGGCCGCATGACGGTGACCGGCAATCTGCGCGACGTGATGAAGGAATCGATCTCGGCGGCGGCTTCTTACGTCCGCTCCCGGGCGCTCGATTTCGGCATCGAGCCGCCGCTGTTCGACAAGCGCGACATCCACGTCCACTTGCCGGAAGGCGCGACCCCGAAGGACGGTCCGTCCGCCGGTGCCGCGATGGCCACGGCTATCGTGTCGGTGCTGACGGGTATCCCGGTCCGGGCCGATGTGGCGATGACCGGCGAGATCACGCTGCGCGGCCGCATCCTGCCGATCGGCGGCCTGAAGGAGAAGCTGCTCGCCGCGCTGCGCGGCGGCATCAAGAAGGTCCTGATCCCGGAAGAGAACGTCAAGGATCTTGCGGACATTCCGGATAACGTGAAGAACGGCATGGAGATCGTCCCGGTCTCGCGGGTCGGCGAGGTGCTCGCGCACGCGCTGACGCGGATGCCGGAGCCGATCGAGTGGGTCGAACCGGTCAATGCGCCGGCTCCGGTCGATACCGGCGACGATGCCGGAAAGTCGCTTGCTCATTAGAATATTCTAACGTTGCAACGCACAAAGAGAGAGCCGGGCCTTGAGCCCGGCTTTTTTCATGTGAAAAAGCCATGAAAAAGTGCAAAAAAGCCCGGAATTCTGCGGTTTCCGGCTTGGGTTCCGCAACGCTTCTTTCTAAAGTCCGTTTCCTGCCGGATGAGTCGTAAGTTCCGGTTTTCTCATGGAAGGGAATTTTGATGAACAAGAACGAACTGGTGTCCGCTGTCGCCGATGCCGCAAGCATTTCGAAGGCTGATGCGCAGTCCGCCGTCGATGCGGTGTTCTCCGTGATCACAGGCGAACTGAAGAAGGGCGGCGATGTCCGGCTTGTCGGCTTCGGAAATTTCACCGTGTCAAAACGCGCTGCTTCGACCGGCCGCAATCCGCAGACCGGCGCGGAAGTGAAG
>NZ_RZTO01001057.1:0-1774 GCF_003997225.1 Mesorhizobium sp. M2C.T.Ca.TU.002.02.1.1 | reverse complement strand
AGGATACGCTGATCCTCTACCAGATGATGTTCCCGCGCCATCCGCAGGAGACGCGCGATGTGGCGGCGGGCGGCGAGACGGCGAAGCTTGCCCGGCAGGACCAGCCATGCCCGTCCTGCACCGCGCTGCTCGACCAACTCGACGGCGCGATCGGCCATCTCGAAG
Organism: Mesorhizobium sp. M2C.T.Ca.TU.002.02.1.1; assembly: GCF_003997225.1. NCBI lineage: Bacteria > Pseudomonadati > Pseudomonadota > Alphaproteobacteria > Hyphomicrobiales > Phyllobacteriaceae > Mesorhizobium > Mesorhizobium sp. M2C.T.Ca.TU.002.02.1.1. Next base: position 1,609 of record NZ_RZTO01001057.1, on the reverse strand, counting down.
CGGCGGGCTTCAACTTCGCCGTGGTGGCGAAGACCGCGCTCGACAATCTGACGGCGCTCGGCCGCGACCGCGGCTGGAAAAACATGCGGCTGGTGTCCTCGGCCGGCAACGCTTTCAAGCGCGACTACAATTCCGAAACGGCTGAAGGCGCGCAGATACCGCTGCTTTCGGTGTTCCACCGCGACGGCGACGGCATCCGGCATTTCTGGTCGTCGGAGCTCGGCTTCGCGCCGTCCGAACCCGGCCAGGACCCTCGCGCCATCGGCACCTGCGAGATCCTGTGGAACCTGATGGATTTCACGCCGGAAGGTCGCCCGAACTGGCACGAGCAGTTGCAATATGCCGGACAGGCGCCCACCGCGCACTGCCACTGATGGCGATGCGGGCCTCGGCCCGCGCGCTCTTTTTGAGGCAACCCCGGGGCCGGTGCCGCGTTGGGGAAGGCGGAGGGGCTGTTTCGGACCGGAGATCGAGATGAAAACGCTGCTGCCCCTGGTCGCCGTCGCGCTTCTTGCCGACGCGCCCGCCGCGTTCGCCCAATCGGACGACACCAACACGGACGCCGTGGGACCGATGGTGACCGACAACAAGGTCGACACCCAGACCTTCGTCACCACGGTGCCCAACGCCAATGAATTCGAGATCCAGTCGAGCAAGCTGGCGCAGCAGAAGTCGGCGTCGGCCGACGTCAAGGCCTTCGCCGCGCGGATGATCAAGGATCACACCAAGGCGGGCGAGGATTTCAAGGCGGCGATGAGCCAGGGCCAGACCACCGCGTCGATCAAGCCAGCCGGCCCGGCGCTGCAGCCGAAGGAGCAGCAAATGCTCGACGAATTGAAGGGCGCCAGCGGCAAGGAGTTCGACACCAAATACATCAAGATGCAGACCGACGTGCATAAGGACGCGGTGGCGCTGTTTTCAACCTACGCCAATTCCGGCGACGACCCCGCGCTGAAGGAATTCGCCAAGAAGACGCTGCCGGTGCTGAAGATGCATGAGAAGCACGCGAAGGACCTGGCGGTCGCGCATCAGTGAGGGGCTTTGGGCGAAGCCAATAGGCCAGCGCCGGTGCGAGGCCCCCCTCTCTGTCCTGCCGGACATCTCCCCCTCAAGGGGGGAGATCAGCCGTCACGCCGGCTTTCGCCAACCTCCCTCGTTGCAGGAAAGGCGAGGCGCCGAAGCTGCCAATCTCCCCCCTTGAGGGGGAGATGTCCGGCAGGACAGAGAGGGGGGCGAAGGATCGCTACGCTGTGCATTTTTTTGCGCAAGGATCGGACGGCTTATCCAGGGCAGGGTGAGACAAGCGCACCTTCTCCATGCGGGCCAACGGCCTCGTGTTCATCTCGGCGACGCCGCCGGTGGACATGGTGACCGGCGAGATGGTGCGCGGCGACATCGAGACCCAGACCGAGGCCTCGCCGAAGGCGCTGAAGCACTGCCTGGAAGCGGCTGGCACCTCGCTGGACAAGGTGGCTATGGTGCGCATCTACGCCCCGGCTTCTACAACGCCATCAACCGGGTCTATGCGACGTATTTTGCCATCAATCCGCCGGCGTGCCGGTGGCAGCGTGGCCGATGGAATTTGATATTGAGATCGAGTTTGTGGCTG
>NZ_RZTO01001056.1:0-1777 GCF_003997225.1 Mesorhizobium sp. M2C.T.Ca.TU.002.02.1.1 | reverse complement strand
GTCCATCAGGTGGCGCTGACCGAGGCCGGCGAAGCGCTGTTCGAGAAACTGCGCCTTGCGGCGGTCGCCTTCGACAAGCGGCTGCGGGCCGGTATTCCCGACGACAGGCTGGCCGAATTCGCCGAGATGCTCGCAGCGCTGCGGGCGAATGTCGAAGCGCCGAGCTTCGGGCGTCTGCTGGCGTCTTTCCCCGGTGACAAGAACGACATTCCGCCTCGCCCTGGCAAGCCGGCTCGCGCGATCAAATCATAAGCTCTTAGCGATCATAATCGGCAATCGCCCCGAAGGCGTAGTGGCGAAGCCTGAGCGCCGCGATCAGCGCCGTCAATTTCGCCTTGCCGTCGAAGGTGTCCTGGAACATCTCGTCATGCACAAGCAGGATCAACTTGTTCGGCCTGGCGAAATGGCCGTAGGCGAACAGATGGTCGATCTCGCTGACCAGATGGTCGACGCTCTGCACCGGCTTGCCGCTGCTCTCATGCACCCATTCGTGGTCCCAGCCGTATAGCCAGAAGCCCGAGGCCGCGACGAACTCGTAGTCCGGATCCTCGCGTCCGGCCTCGGCCAGCCCTAGCGAATTGTCGTCCTTCGAGTAATTGGGCAGCCGGAACACGTCGCGTCCCGGCAGCCGCGCATGCACGGCCGGCTTCAGGCCCAGCACGGCATTGGCCCTCAGCATGTCGGCGACCACGCCTTCGGTATCGCCGTAGAAATGCCGGTAATGATTGTAGGCATGGCTGTAGCTGTGGTTGCCGATCGTCACCAGCGGCATGGATTTCGCCCGCTGCAGCAGCGCCCGGTTGGCGGCGTTCGCCTCGGCATGCATGCCGACCATGAACAAAGTCGCCGGCACCTGCTCGGCCTGCAGCACGTCGAGGATGTTGCTGGTGCCGTTCAGCGGACCGTCGTCGAAGGTGAGATAAATGGTGCGATCGGCGGCCAAAGCCGGCGACACAACCAACAATAGCAGCGGCAGGGCAAGACGAAGCGGTATCCGCAAAAACTGCTTGCGATCATGGCAAGACACTATTGCAGCGTGGGTCTTATCGAGCATGACTGGATGCCGAGATGCGTTGAGATTCAGGTCAGGCCGAGCCGGAGTCGAAGACGGGCGCGAAGCGACCAAACTGGGTGGCTTCCGAGAACCGGAGCGGAGCGTACTTGAAGTACGTGAGCACCGGAAGCGCAGGAAGCCGCCATTTGCAGGCCGGCCTCACCTGAATATCGGCGCATCTCAGGCCAGGCTGCCCTGCAGCACTTTGAGCTTCGCCTTCTTCGGGCTGCGCGCGGTCAGCCATTCGCGCGCCTTGTCCTGCGGCATCGGGAAGGCGATCGAATAGCCCTGCACCTGGTCGCAGCCGATCGCCATCAGCGAGTCGAGCTCCGCCTCGGTCTCGGCGCCCTCGGCGACGATCGAAATGCCCAAGCCCCGGGCTAGCTCGGTGATGGCGCGCACGATCTTGGAGTTGTCGCCATTCTCGTTGATGTTCTGGACGAAGCGGCGGTCGATCTTCAGCCGGTCGATCTCGTTCGGGTTCACGTGGCTGAGCGAGGCGTAGCCGGTGCCGAAATCGTCGAGCTCGAGATGCACGCCGGCGGCGCGGATGTGGCGGAGCTTTGCGGCGATGCCGGTCTTCTCGTCGTCGAGGATGACGGATTCGACGATCTCCAGCGCCAGCTTTTGCGGCGGCAGTCCCGCGCGCTCCAGCGTGCCGAACAGGAAGGTGTCGAAATCCGCCTCGCGCAGCTCGGTGCCCGAGACATTGACGGCAATGCG
>NZ_RZTO01001055.1:0-1779 GCF_003997225.1 Mesorhizobium sp. M2C.T.Ca.TU.002.02.1.1 | reverse complement strand
CTGGTGGATGGCGTCGACAGCCTTCTGCATCTCGTCGGTCCAAGCGACATCGGCCGAGGACAGCGCCATCTCGAGCTGCGCGAGGGTGGTCGCGCCGACGATATTCGCCGTCACGAAGGGCCGGCTCGCCACATAGGCGTTGGCGAAGAGCGCCGGCTCCATGTCGAAGGAACGCGCCAGCTCGGTGTATTGAAGCAGCACTTCCGCCGCATTCGGCGTCTCGTAGCGCTGGCCGCGATTGAAGAGCTGCGAGCGCGAACCCTGTGGCCGCGCGCCATGATTGTATTTGCCGGTGAGATAGCCCTGCGCCAGCGGCGAATAGGGAAGAAACGCGATCTCCTCGCGCTCGCAAACCTCGGCGAGGTTCACCTCGAACGTGCGGTTGACGAGGTTGTAGGCGTTCTGCAGCGAGGCGACGCGTGGACCCGTGCCCTTCTCGGCTTCGAAGACGAAGCGCATGACGCCCCAGGAGCTTTCGTTAGACAGGCCGAGATGGCGGATCTTTCCCGCTTTCACCAGCTCATCGAAGACGGCGAGCGTTTCGGCGATCGGCGTCTCGTCTCCCGGAGCACCTGCCGCATCCGGACGCCGCGCCACCGCTCCCACGCGCGTCGGATTCGAGCCCCACGGAATGTCCCGGTCCGGCCAGTGGATCTGATAGAGGTCGATATAGTCGGTGCCGAGCTTGGCCAGCGATTTTTCGACCGCATCGAAAATGTCGGCGCGCACCAGCTTCGACGCACGATCGCCGCGGAACCACGCGTTGGCCGTGCGACCGACGACCTTCGATGCAAGGATGACCTTGTCGCGGTTGCGATTGGCCTTCATCCAGCTGCCGATGGTCTTCTCGGTCCGTCCTTGCGTCTCCGCCTTGGGCGGGATCGGGTAAAGCTCGGCCGTGTCGATGAAATTCACGCCGCGCGAGAAAGCCAGATCCATCTGCGCATGGCCCTCGGCCTCGGTGTTCTGCTGGCCCCAGGTCATCGAACCGAGGCAGATTTGCGAAACAAGGAGATCGGTCCGACCGAGGCGGCGTTTATGCATGGGGTTTCTCCGGCGGGAGTTTGCGCGGCTGCGCGGGGAGGAAATTCAAGCATAAAGCAAAGGCCGCGGCTTCTCCAAGCCCCTGCCAGTTCAGACCTTCAATTGGTTCCGCGCCGCTAACGCCGGGTGGCCGCCAAAGCCCGCCGCTTGGCCTCGTCGATCAGCATGTTGGCCACCTGCATGCGGATCATGGCGCGCTGGCGCAGATGCGGCGCGACCCGGTCCGGATGGTTGGCGAAGGCGAAGTTGCGGCGGATACGGCCGAAATCGGCGTTCTTGGCCGGACGGTCGAGGCCGAGCTCGCCGGCGATCGCTTCGGGATCGATCGGCGGCAGCTTCTCCTCCGGCCGGTGCGCTTCGCCGGCTAGCGTCAGTTTCGCCTGGTCGAGCAGTGCCGCGAACTCAGCCGCAAGGTCAGCGCCCGACTCGCGATATTCGGCGGCGACACTCTCGCCGGCAACCTTGATGCGGCCGGAATGCAGCTCATCGGCCACGGACAGATAGTCGAAGGGAATAGACGGCCGGGCGCCCTCCTCCTCGCCTTTCTCCGAGGCGACGATCAGGTCGTCGAGCAACGAAGCGAAATCGAGCTTGTTCCCGGTACCGATCTCAGCCTCCCCTGTGGTGACGGCATGCGTTGATGCCGCCGAACATAGGGCGCTGTCGTTAAAAATGAATGCTGGCGACATTAACAATTGGCGGCTTTTGCGCCCGTAAAGGCAACCACGGGAAAAG
>NZ_RZTO01001054.1:0-1781 GCF_003997225.1 Mesorhizobium sp. M2C.T.Ca.TU.002.02.1.1 | reverse complement strand
ACCAGGGGCAGGCCGGCGCGAGCAATCGAGGGCGAAAGCCACGAGCGCCGGACTGGCGGCGCGGCCGCGCCCGCAGTCGGCACGGGCCCAGGAAAAGGCCCGGCAGTCGCCGCATGCGCAGCGGGAGCGCAGGCATCGGGTGCTTACCAAGGGCCATCCGGCCATGGTCGACAGCATTGCGGGCGCGATCACCGTCAAAAGCCTCGATCTTTATTACGTGATCGCCGCCGATGCGCAAATACCCGTGAGCGACGGGCATGGCTTCGGGCTCTATTTTCATGACTGCCGGTTCATCGGGGGCTATCGGATGACCTTGGCCGGCCTGGCGCCGGTCGTCCTGGCCTCGACCGCCCAGAAAGGGTACGCGGCGCTCTTCGAGCTGACCAATCCAGACCTGCGTTCGAACAAGGATCGGTTGATCCCAAAGGACGAACTCGGCATTCGCTGGGAGCGCATTCTGGATGCCGGACAGACATGCGTCAGGGAAGTCCTGACCATCCAGAACCTCGGACACGAGGCGCATGACTTTCCGGTGACCCTGCAGTTCGGCGCCGGCTTCGAGGACATCTTCAACGTTCGCGGGCTGGTGGAGCAGAATCTCGGCAGGGCCGAACGGCCTGTCTGGCGGGATGGCAGGCTGCATTTCGCCTATCACGGCGCCGACCGGCTCCGCAGGACGGCGACGATCGCCTTCTCGCCCCGGCCTGACGCCACGCACAAGACGGTGGCCGAATTCCGGATCGACGTGCCGGCCGGAGCCACGCGAACCATCGCAGTGACCATCGCGTTGGAGGAACAGCCGGAAGACGCCGAAGCCAGGCAACTCGCTCAGCGCCCGGCGACCACGCTCGACGGCGTTGCCGGCAAACTCCGGACGAACTCCGAAGAATGGCTGGAGCAGCACACGAAGCTCGACAGCGACAGCCCTCTGCTCAACAGCATCATGGAGAGATCCCTGCGCGATGTCGCCACGCTGCGCTCGGAATTGGGGAGCCGTGAATACTTTGCCGCCGGTGTGCCATGGTTCGTTGCCCTGTTCGGGCGCGACAGCCTGATCGTCGCCCTGGAAATGCTGGCCTTCCAGCCGGAGATCGCCGCCCAGACGCTCCGTCTTCTCGCCAGCTATCAGGGAAGCCGGACGGATCGATGGCGAGAGGAGCAGCCCGGCAAGATCCTGCACGAATTGCGCGTCGGCGAGCTCGCGCGTGCCGGCGATATCCCCCATGCCCGGTTCTACGGCACGGTGGACGCTACCCCGCTCTTCCTGCTGCTTCTCGGTCGTCATGCCGCCTGGACCGGCGATCTCGACCTGTTCCGCGAATTGCAGGCGCCGGTGGAAAAGGCGTTGGATTGGATCGCCAAGGCCGGAGACGATCATGGCGAGGGCTATCTGAAGTACCGTAGCAGCTCCACCGAGGGTCTCGCCAACCAGGGATGGAAGGACTCTGGCGACGCGATCGTGAGAGCCGATGGCGGCCTCGCCAGACCGCCAATCGCCCTCGTCGAGGTGCAGGGCTATGTCTTTGCCGCCAAACAGGCCATCGCCGACCTTTATGAGCGCAGCGGCGAAGCTGGTCGCGCAAGACAGCTTCGCCATGAGGCCGACACGCTTCGAAGACGCTTCAACCGCGACTTCTGGTGCGAGGAGCAAGGGATCTTCGCCCTCGCCCTGGAAGCAAGAAGCCGCCCCGTCGCGGTCGTTTCCTCGAACCCCGGACACGCGCTGTGGTGCGGGATCGCGGACCGCGACAAGGGCCGCCGTTCCGTTGCGCGGCTCATGC
>NZ_RZTO01001053.1:0-1805 GCF_003997225.1 Mesorhizobium sp. M2C.T.Ca.TU.002.02.1.1 | reverse complement strand
ACGAGCGCTTCACCGATCTGGTCGGCCGCAACGTCGTGCTGCCGATCGTCGGCCGCAAGATACCGATCGTCGCCGACGAGTATTCCGATCCGGAGAAAGGCTCCGGCGCAGTCAAGATCACGCCGGCGCACGACTTCAACGATTTCGAGGTCGGCAAGCGCCATAAATTGCCGGCAATCAACATCCTGACTGTCGAAGCGGCCATCAAGCTGAAGGACAATGAGGACTTTCTTGCCGGTATCGAGGTGACGCCGGCGCGCCAGGCCGTGTGGGACGAGCTCGATGGGCTCGACCGTTTCACTGCCCGCAAGAAGATCGTCGAGCTGATGGAGGCCGGCGGATTCCTCGACAAGGTCGAGCCGCACCGGCATGCCGTGCCGCATGGCGATCGCGGCGGCGTGCCGATCGAACCGTTCCTCACCGACCAGTGGTATGTCAACGCCGCCGAGCTCGCCAAGCCGGCGATCGCCTCGGTGCGCGAGGGGCGCACCAACTTCGTTCCGAAGAACTGGGAGAAGACCTATTTCGACTGGATGGAGAACATCCAGCCCTGGTGTATCTCGCGCCAGCTCTGGTGGGGCCACCAGATCCCGGCCTGGTACGGGCCGGACGGACATGTCTTCGTCGAAAAGACAGAGGAGGAGGCGCTTGCTGCCGCCATTGAATATTATCTGGCGCTGGAAGGGCCGTGGAAGGCCTGGGTCGAGGACAAGCTCGAAAACTTCCAACCGGGCGAGATCCTGACCCGCGACGAGGATGTGCTCGACACCTGGTTCTCCTCGGCGCTGTGGCCGTTCTCGACGCTTGGCTGGCCCGACCAGACGCCGGAACTCAAGACCTACTACCAGACCGACGTGCTGGTGACCGGCTTCGACATCATCTTCTTCTGGGTCGCCCGCATGATGATGATGGGCCTGCACTTCATGGACGAGGAGCCGTTCCACACCGTCTATGTGCACGCGCTGGTGCGCGACAAGAACGGCGCCAAGATGTCGAAGTCGAAAGGCAACGTCATCGATCCGCTCGACCTGATCGACGAATACGGCGCCGATGCGCTGCGCTTCACGCTGACGGTGATGGCGGCGCAGGGGCGCGACGTGAAGCTCGATCCGGCCCGCATCGCCGGTTACCGCAATTTCGGCACCAAGCTGTGGAACGCGACGCGCTTCGCCGAGATGAACGAGGTCGCGCGCGACGACACTTTCTGGCTGAACGACGCCAAGCTGCCGGTCAACCGATGGATCCTGACCGAGCTGACGCGGGCGGCGCGCGCGGTCACGGAGGGCATCACCAGCTACCGCTTCAACGAGGCCGCGGGCGCGGCCTACCGCTTCGTCTGGAACCTGTTCTGCGACTGGTATCTGGAGCTGTTGAAGCCGGTGTTCATGGGCACGGACGAAGCCGCCAAGGCCGAAAGCCGGGCCTGCGTCGCCTTCGTGCTCGACGAAATCTACAAGCTTCTGCATCCGATGATGCCGTTCATGACCGAGGAGCTGTGGGCGCAGACCGCGGGCGAGGGCAAGGAGCGCTCCTCGCTGCTTTGCCATGCCGCCTGGCCGTCGCCCGACTTCGAGGACGAGGAGGCCGCCGCCGACATCAACTGGCTGGTCGACCTCGTCTCGGGCATCAGGTCGGTGCGTTCGGAAATGAATGTGCCGCCGTCGGCGATCGCGCCGCTGATGGTGATCGGCGCCAACACGCTGACGCAGGAGCGGCTGGAGCGCCACGCCCAGGCGATCAAGCGGCTGGCGCGCGTCGGCGATATCGCGCTCGCCGACGCGCCGCCGAAAGGCTCGGCCCAGATC
>NZ_RZTO01001052.1:0-1807 GCF_003997225.1 Mesorhizobium sp. M2C.T.Ca.TU.002.02.1.1 | reverse complement strand
GGCAGCGCGCCAAAATAGCTCTCAAGGCTGGAAATGGCAGTCTCTCCTTCATTCGACTGCCTGCCCAAAGAATCCCTTCTCAGGCCAACTTCAAGTCCTAAAAAGCCATATGCGATTCCCCTGCCCGTCGATCGGGGGAGAGGTGGCTCGGCGAAGCCGAGACGGAGTGGGGGTCGACCAGCGCTACATTAAACAATGCATGCGCCAAGCAGCCATGCACGCTATCGCCAAAGGCCAGCCGCTGGGAAATGTGTGCACGCCGTAGACAAGGGACAAGAAAAATAAAAAACCGGCGTCAGCTTGCTTCTGACGCCGGTCATTCAGGTTTTGGGATCGTCGCACCTGATTTTTCCAAGGAAAAACCGAGGTTGGTTCGATCCGACGCTGACCCGTGGGCGGGGGGCTTGGGGTTTACGAGCCGGTGCCGGACCGAACCGTCTCAGGCAACGCCGGTAAACTCGTCGGACATTGGGGCATGAGCGCGGATTATTTGTGGCAAGAATGTGGCGAAGTATCACCAATTCCAACATGCGTTTTGCAAACGTGACTGGACGTTTGGGAAACCGCGCGACCGCGCGCATGCCTCGCCGGGCGATGCAATTCCATCCTGCCCTTGCAATTCCAGCATGAAAGCGCGAACCTTGGCTGGCGCATGATTCAATCGAAGGATCGAGGCATGACCGATCACAGCAGCGGGACGGAGGATGGGGAAGCATCCGGAATATTGATCCCGTTGCACGAGGCGCGCAACGCCCGCCTCGACCAGCCGGTGCGATTCGACCGGCGCGAGCTCGACCAGATCCTGAGGCTTTACGGACGCATGGTGGCGGCCAATGAATGGCGCGACTACGCGATCGACCATCTTACTGATCGCGCTGTCTTTTCCGTCTTCCGACGGGCCAGCGAAGTGCCGCTCTTCCAGATCGTCAAGGACCCCAAGCTGGCGCGCCGGCAAGGCGCCTTCGCCGTGATCGCGGCAGGCGGCCGCATCCTCAAGCGCGGCCAGGAACTCGGCCGCGTGCTCGGCGTGTTCGATGCGAAGCTGAAGGTCGTCGAGGCCTGAAGAGGAACTGGAGAACTGAAGAACTGAAGAATTGAGGAAAAGAGGCGCTACGCGCCTGATAAATTTCTTTTCTTCAGTTCTTCAATTCCTCATTTCTTCAATTCCCATTTTCCCCATTTTGCTCATTTCCCTCCGAGCCTGAACCGCCGCTCCGGCAGCGACTCCGGATCCGGCGGCAGCGCCGCGCCGCCGTTCAGTGACAGCTGCATGAACACCGTGTCCAGCCAGCGCCCGTGCTTGTAGCCGGAGCCTTCCAGGCGCCCGGAATGGCAAAAGCCGAGCTTCTCGTGCAGCCGCACCGAGGCACTGTCGGCATGGCCGTCGCCGATGACCGCGATGATCTGGCGGAAACCCGCCGCGCGCGCCGTCTCGACCAGGGCCTGCATCAGCGCCGAGCCCACGCCCTGCTCCTTGGCCTCGGGCGCGACATAGACCGAATCCTCGATGACGAATCGGTAGGCGGGGCGCGGCCGGAACGGTCCGGCATAGGCATAGCCGAGCACGACGCCATTCTTTTCCGCGACGAGGTAGGGAAAACCGCCCGCTGCCAGGACATCGAATCGATTGCCCATTTCGGCGCGGCTTGGCGGCTCCAGCTCGTAGCTCGACGTGCCGTGCGTGACCGCATCGGCATAGATTTCGGTGATCCGGTCGAGGTCGGCCGCGGTGGCGGGTCTGATCGCAATCATGCTCATAATTTGTGCAGTTCTCTTTCCTGCCTCGATAACAGCAAAGGACCTGTCT
>NZ_RZTO01001051.1:0-1807 GCF_003997225.1 Mesorhizobium sp. M2C.T.Ca.TU.002.02.1.1 | reverse complement strand
GATCACCGGCCAGTTGACGAGATGCACAAGCGAGATGAAGTCGGCGAAGCGCCATTCCGAAGCGAACATGTTGCCGCTCATGCCGCCGTCCAGCGGCACCAACGTGTCCTGCAGCGGCAGTTTGGCGCGCGGGAAGAGCATGTGGAACGAGCCGTCGAAGGCATTGCGGAAATCATGCGCCAGCCAGAAATCGGCCTGCGCCATCAGGAACTCGGCATAGCCTTGCAGCCAGAAGCCGTCGGCGCGGTCGAAGCGGAAGGTCAGCGAAGGCGCGGCATCGCTCGTGTCGATGCCGCCGCGCGAGAGCGACGCCATGATGGCGGCGAAGCTTTCGTCCGGCGCAATTGTGCCGTCTTCGTTGAGATCGATGCCGGCGCGGGTGAGATCGACGACCATGCCGATGTCGGCATCTTTTGGCACGGAGCCGAGCGTGGCGGCGGATTTTTCGAGCCGGTCGCGGAAGGTGACCAGGATGGCGCGGAATTCTTCGTAGGTCAGCGGCTGCGGGTTGGGGTTGTCGGGCACGGGCAACTGCATCAGCGGCAGCATGAAGGATTTCGGGCTCTCGAAACCGTGGCGATGCAGGCCGCCGGCGAGAAGCTCGAGCGCGGTGAAGAATTCGCCGGCGCCGGCCGCATAGGCCGAGGCCGGGTCTTTCGCGGCTGCCGCTTCCAGCGTCGACAGCGCCGTGTTCCGCTCGGCCACGCTCTTTGCCTCGAACATGGACTTGGCCGCGTCCGGCGTCTCCGCCCAGGCGAAGGACGCCGGCAGGACTGCAAACAAGGCTGCTGCAAGGATCGCTCTAAGCATCGTCATCGCCCTCCACTTCATGACAAGGCGAGCATACACGCATTTCGCTCAGCCCGAGATGCCCTCCGACAGGATCGCCGGCGACCCGCTTCAACCGGCGCTTCGGACAGTCTACACAGGGCGAAACTGGATGGGCCCGTGTCGAACTATCCGCTTGCCTACAAATTGTCGTGGCTGCCGCGCCTGCTGAGGCCGTCGCTTGCCGGCGACAGAAGCGGGTTTACGGCCCGGGCTGCGAATTTGCTCGATCCGCAGCCGACGCTGAAGGTGCGGCTGGCCTTCGTCGGCGACATTTCCGCCGTCGCCAATCGCGATGCGCCGGAATGCGATCCGGCGATCGCCGCGCTGCTTTCGTCCGCCGACCTCGTGATCGGCAATTGCGAAAGCCCGATCGTCGACCGCCCACATGCGGCGATGGGCACGTGGCTCGGCACGCATCACGCGATGAGCGAGCGTTTCCTGGCCGATGCGCTCGCGGCCGCCGGCATCGCGCGCGACAGGCTCGTTCTGTCCCTGGCCAACAACCACATGCTCGACCAGGGCATCGCCGGTTTCGAGGAAACGCTCGCGGCGCTGAGCCGGCTCGGGATCCGAACCATCGGCACGGTTGCCGGCGGACCTGTCCAGCGTCACGCGGCCGGATCGCTGACGGTCGGCTTTGCGGCCTTCACGCTCTGGCGCAACACGGGCGCCGCGCCGTTCGAAGAACGCGTCTCGATGCATGCCACCGAATGGCCGCGCGCCGCCGTTTCCGGCATCGACCTCACTTGCGCCGTGCCGCATTGGGACTGGGAGTTCCGGCACTTTCCGAGGCCGGAGACCCGAGCGCTGGCGAGGCGGCTGGCTGATCATGGCGCCCGGCTGATCGCCGGGCACCACGCTCATGTCTTGCAGCCCATCGAGCGCATCGGCGACAGCGTGATCGCCTATGGGCTTGGCGATTTCCTCGGAACGGCCCTTGCCAGGCAGCCATGGCCCGGACGCATCGGCTCCATTC
>NZ_RZTO01001050.1:0-1808 GCF_003997225.1 Mesorhizobium sp. M2C.T.Ca.TU.002.02.1.1 | reverse complement strand
GTCCGGTTCGACGCGGCCGTGGAGGAAACGGAAGCTGGCCGAAACCTTGTTGTCGATATCCGCGACGACGGAAGCGGCTTTGACGGGACTATCCCCAAACAGGGGCATTTCGGGTTGATTGGAATGACCGAATTTGCCGAGCTCGCGGGGGGACGATGCGCGGTGGAAAGCGCGCCCGGAGCGGGTACGCTGGTCCGGATCTCCCTGCCCCTGACAGTATCGGCGACGAACGAACGACCCAGCGGCGGCGAGCGTATCGCCAGATGACCGATCCGCACTCCAAACCCGAAAGGATACGCGTGTTGATCGCCGAGGATCAGACATTGATCCGGGAAGGCCTTGCCACGCTGCTTGCCCAGCAAAACGACGATTTCGAAATCGTCGGCGCCGCCGCCGATGGCGAGCAGGCGATCGAGTTCGCGCGCCGCTACCGTCCGGACGTCGTCCTGATGGATCTGCAAATGCCGCGCGCCGACGGCGTCACGGCGACCCAGCGCATCCTGCGCGAATTTCCGGGCACCGGCATCGTGGTCCTGACCACGTTCGAGACCAACGAGCTGATTTTCGAGGCCGTCAGCGCCGGAGCCAAGGCATATCTGTTGAAGGACTCCAGGATCGACGAGATCGCGGCGACGATCCGGACCGTGGCGAACGGCCAATCCGCGCTTTCACCCGCTGTTGCCGCGAAAATTCTCGAGGAATTCAAGCGGTTGCGCCCGCGGCACGCCCCGGCGAGCGTGTCGATCCGCAACGACCTCACCGCGCGTGAGAACGAAATCCTGAAACTGATCGTCGAAGGCAAGAGCAATGGCGAGATCGGCGCGCAGCTGCATCTGGCCGAGGGTACGATAAAGAATTACGTCAGCACGATCCTGGAGAAGTGCGGCGCCAAGAACAGGACCGAGCTGGCCATAAAAACGATAGGCTGAACGATCTTGCGGGCTAACGCGCGTTCCCGGGGGCTGTCCGGCATGGCAACGGCATGGCGACCGAGCGCTCAGAAAGGCCCGCGGCTCGGGGTTTTGGGGGGAAGCCACGGGCAGTCTGGTTGCCTGAGCTCCTGCTCTTGGCGGCAGGTCAGGAATATGGCCGCCGATGCCTCTCGACTGCTAGCTCTTTGCCGGATTGCGAGCCTCGATTTCACGAAGCGCCAATATGGTCAGAACCATTTCGGCGCTGCCGATCGACGGGCGAGGCGCAAGCCGGCCCACGAGCGCGTTGAGCTGCTCGGTATCCATTTCGGCCAGATGGCCTTTCACGGTCCGCATGGTCTCGTCGAGCGCCGTCAGCAATTCCGCAACGATCTTCATTGTCCGAAGCTTTGCCACATGGTTCGCGACCTTGTTGAAGGCGGAATGCTGTGCCGGAGGATTTCCGCTGGTCGGTCGCGAAGGCTTGCGGACCAAAATGAGGATAGGCGATGCGGGATCCGATGCGGCCGGTCCTGCGCCCGGCCGCATCGAACGATCCCGTTATTTTCTCGCGAGCAGGTCGCGGATCTCGGTCAGGAGCTGCACATCGGCCGGCGGCGGGGCTGCGGAGGCAGCCGGCTTCTCGCGCTCCAGCCGCTTGCGCAGGTTGTTCACCGCCTTGACCATCAGGAAGATGATGAAGGCAAGGATCAGGAAATTCAGCACGACCGTGATGAAGGAGCCATAGGCGAAGACCGCGCCTTCTTTCTTGGCATCGGCCAGCGCGGACGAATGGACGTTCGAGGACAGCCCGAAGAAGTAGTTGTTGAAGTCCAGCCCGCCGAAGATCGCGCCGAAGATCGGCATGATGATGTCGTTGACGAGCGAATCGACGAT